>JAZADA010000144.1:0-14923 GCA_036124135.1 Planctomycetota bacterium
ATTTACATGGGAGTCACTTCCGCAGATCACTGGACGGGCAGACTGTTGGAGGCAGGTAAAGATCCCGAGACACCTGTCGTCATCGTGCGAAGGTGTAGTACACCCAGCCAGGAGACCATCCATTGCCGGCTCGATGAAGTGGCAGAGAAGCTGGCAACTAGTGGCCTGCGGCCACCAGCAGTCGTTATCATCGGAGTGGTCGCTGACTTGTCAGGTACCCTTGCCTGGTTTGAATCAAGGCCGTTGTTTGGACAACGCGTGATGGTAACGCGGCCCGTTTCCCAGGCACAGTCCCTCGTGAAGCAGTTATCGGAATTGGGAGCTGAAGTCATCTGTCAGCCCGCTATTGAAATTTGCCCACCCCAGAACTGGGAAGCGGTGGATACGATCCTGAATGACCTGTCTCGATTTAATTGGCTGGTTTTTTCGAGCAGCAATGGAGTCCGCTTCCTGCTGAATCGACTGCTGGAGATCGGTAGAGATATGAGGGACCTGGGAGGAATCCGACTGGCAGCGATTGGACCTGGTACGGCAGAAGCGATTCAACAATATCATTTGACTGTCGATTTGCAGCCGACTGAATAGCGGGCAGAAGCATGGGCCGAGGCCCGGGGGCCGAAGGCCAGGGGACAGTCCGTTTTACTGGCCCGCGCCAGTCGCGGCCGGGAAGTGCTGGCGGAACGATTGAGCGAAGCGGGGGCGACCGTGGAGCAGGTAGTGGTGTATCAAAGCCAGGATGTCTCGACGGTTGCGGATGCGATCATGGAACGCCTGGCAGCCGGTGACGTGGACTGGGTCACGGTGACCAGTTCAGCGATCGCTCGTTCGCTGAAGACCCTGCTGGGAGACCATTTGGGGACGGTGCGACTGGCGAGTATCAGCCCGATTACCTCGGAAGTCCTACGTGAACTGGGGCTGACGCCGACCGTGGAGGCAGCATCCTACACGATGCAAGGAATCGTAGATGCCATCCTCCAGACGCCATCGTCCTAGCGCTGGTAAATCGGGATGAACGCCTGGTCAATTTGCATCATGATCAGGTTGCAACTGGTTACGTAAATGGGACCAATATTGCCCGTCCAGCTTCCATTGCTGGCCTGTTCGCCAACGATCTTGTTGTAGAGCTTGTCACGAAAGGGCGCCCATTCTTTTTCGCCCTGGCGATAGACTACCTGGGCATAGTAGAGATAGGTGTAGTGCCAATGGCCGAATGAGCGAGCACCGGACGTAATGCCGTGCAGGTTCTTCTTGGTGTATGCCAGCATGTCTGGTACATGCTTATCATCATAGACGCCGGCGTTGTAGAGTGTCGCCAGTGCGGCAGCAGTAATGGCAGGCCTTGAACTGCCGCGATTACGTGAACTGTAGGAAATGCCTCCGTCACTGTTCTTGCACTTGTAAATATAGTTTTTTGCTTTTTCAATGACTTCGCCTGGTACGGAAATGCCTGCATTACGACAGCCTCGCAGTCCCTGTACCTGGGTAATGGTGGTCGAGCCTTCATCGAAGTTGTTGCCGTCTTTCGCACTGACATATCCCCAGCCGCCCGAGGCGGTTTGAGCCTTGGCACTGAAGTCTACCGCCTTGGTTAAAACTTCAATGAGTTCCTCTCGCCTTTCAATGTCTTCTTCTTCTCCCAGGACCTGGGAAAGAAAAAGCATCGAGAATCCGTGGCCGTAGGTATAGCGGTTGTCGGTCAGCGGGTTGCCGATCAATCCATTGGCTCGCGACTTGGACGTCAGGTAATTCACGGCCTGTCGAATTGCTTTTGCATAGGGTCCTTGCGTGGTTGTCGATCCGGAACAGATGAGTGCTGTCCCTCCCAACGCCGTCATGGCCGTTGGGTAATTACCGGCAGTCCAATGTCCTAGCGACGACTGCGTTTTCTGGATCCAGTTCAATCCTTTTTTGATCGATTGTTCCCACTCGCGGACCTTTTTGCCAGCGTGTGCCTGGCGGGGGAGACCCTGGTAAGCCAGGGAGCCGCCGAGTAGAGTTGCCATGGATTGAAGAGCATTGCGACGTGTCACGTTGGACGTCATAAGCGGTTATTCCTTGCCGATTCCTGGGTTGCTTGTGAACGACTACGATTTTCCCTGAATTCCCCGGAGATGTCCAACCCCGATCAGGATTTTCTTCAGATCAATTATTTTTTTGCCTGCAAAGGTGCCTGTTACGAAGAAAAAGTTGCACCCCTGGAGGGCGCTTTCGAGAAAAGTTTTTATTTCTCGTGGGTACGAATGGTCAACAGCACCCCAAGGACCAGCAAGATTGCACCAAGCGGTATGAGCAATGTAGCTAATCCGGGTGTTGATTGATATGCGAACAGCCCGGCCAGGAAAAAACCACCGGGAACCAGGAATCCGGCGGCCTGCAAGCAGGATGCGGCAAATTCCTGGTTTGCCGTGCCGGGTCGAGCGAGGGAACAGGCGTAAATGCCGAAGATAATATTGAGCAGGGCCAGTAGCGTCCCATGGGCATGTGCCAGTCGCCACATCAGGCGCCGCATATGTTGAGAAGCATCCATGTAGAAACGGCTTCGAAAGCCGAGATTCCATTCCAGCAGGACACCCAGGGAGACAAAAATAAACAGTGTCCACCAGCCAGCCTGCAGGTTTCGGTAGCCAGGGGATTCTACACGTTCGCTGGCCGAGAGCTCCCTGGTCATTTAATTAAGCTCGCTAGGATTATTCTGCCAGTAATATTCTACGATCATCACGTTGTTGCAGCAGCTCGAGAATGGCCTTTGTCTTGAGCGTGCCATTCTCGTTCCACAGGATGGCTGCCGGGTTTTCTGGTGGCTGCGGTTTAGTGGCCTGCCAGCGTCGTAGGAATGCATCCAGGTATTGTTGCCGTTTTTCTGGCGGCGCAATGAAATCATATTCTGTGGCAGCCTTTAATTGCTGGTAACCGGGCAGCTTCTTCATGCTCTCGTGTGCGACGAAACGAACGGCTGAATAAGGATCCTGCAGTACGTGGGCCAGCAGCGGAGCTTGCCAGTTCTTACCGGAAGCTTCCCAGGCAGGTTCCCACCCCATGTGCCAGGTCACCACGATCCGCTGGACAGCATCTCCAGTCAGCAGCATTTGGACAGAGGCGGCCAGGGTCTTTTGAGCCTTGTCTAACTCCACGGCAGGTTGATCATACCACTGGGTCAGATGCGTGGATGTCCATTGCAGGCTCTTGTCCAGGTGGCAAAGATTACAGGCGTTCGGGTGACCTGTTTCAAGCTGACTCGCCACGCTGGGTGAACTGATACGGTGATTGCGAATGGCCCCCAGGAGGGCATAGGAAGTATGGGGCATATGACAGTTGTAACAGCGACTGCCTTCTGATTGCGCGGGATGATATGTGTGTTCGCTGATCCGGTTGGTCATTTCTTCATGGCATTGCAGGCAGGCCTGGTTGGTCTGCATGTTGCGGGCGAGTTGATCATTGGCCCAGGATTCAGCAGGACGGTCATCAGCCGGGTCCTGGTGCATCTTGTGACAGGAAAAGCAGGACATTTTTTTGTGGTTTTTGCCACGCTGGTAACAGGGAGATTCGGTGAGGCCCAGGTATTCTCGGCCACCGATGCGGATACTGCCATCATTCCAGTAATTGTCGTGGAAAGGACTGTTCGGATCACGCGCATCAGCATGCCGCACAAAGCTCCTGGCCTTGTTCACGTCCTGGCCTGCTCGGTAGGGTTCGTACGTATCGAAAGAACTGTGGCATTGACCGCATATTTGCGATCCCATCACCGGGGTCAGCTTGGCAGGATTGACGATAGTGCGATCCTGTGGAGACTGGAAATGTTGCTGGTAACGCACCAGTGGGTTCTGGTGCTTGCGGACGTGCTCTCGCCCTGGTCCGTGGCAGGCCTCGCAGCTGATTCCATATTCGGCCACGGTACTCTTGATGCGTGGATCCGGTGGTTGCTTAAGTGGATCGATTTCTCCGTTGACGGTATGGCAGGCAATGCAGTTGTCATCCCAGCGGACCGGCGGTCGACCAAAATCCGGATGAACCACGAAAGAATCTTCATAAGGCATCCAGCGTTTAGCGCGGATCTGATAGATCCAGGGAAATAAACGGAGTGGGGCGTTCTCTTTTTCACTGGGCATCCAGAATATCTGCATGGTATGACTGCCGGTTGCCAGGACAATCTGCCGATCCACGAGAGGGGGAACATGCGGCTGTTTGCGCGGATCGACACGTCCCTCTTCCAGTAGCAGGTATTCCTGATCGGGATCAGGGGTACGAACCCAAAATTCGTCGCCGTTTCGCTTTAGGGTAAAAGTGACCTCGCCGGTTTTTAGTTCCAGTTCCCGGTCAAAATCTTCGCTCGGTACGATGGCATCCGAGAGTGCCAGCTGCGTCATGCTGCGATGGTAACTATGATGCCAACTGTTGTGCTGCTGGGGATGACAGCTTTGACAGGTTGTGGAGGAGACAAAATCCTTGTCGTTGACCTGCTGGGGTACCAGTGCCTTTAGGGTGACCGCGGGATGAGGAGCATGGCGACTAAATGCCAGCAGCAGTCCCAGTGGCAGTAACAGGCCCATGGCCTGTAAGCCCATGGATCTTGAGGTCCGTGGGCTTCCTGGGCGAGGTTTCCGCCAGCACAGGGTATACGCAGTACCCAGGAAAAACAGAAGGCAAAGCAGGATTTCCCAGATGCTCATGAAAGTAGTATGCCAACCGAGAGAAGAGGCTAGAGTTTTGGAATGGGCTGAATCGGTCCGGTCACCGGCCGTGATCTGCGTAATGTACTGTCGTAGTCGGGTACCAGGTCAATACCAAAGCCGCGGGCAAGTTCTGCCTTGGCTCGCGCAGCCCAGGGAGTTCCCGGATTATTCTTGATCACCTGCTGAAACATCGTGGTTGCCTTGTCAATATAAGGCTGGCTGACGCTTTCGGCGACCAGTTGTTTACGTGTGGTAATATCCCAGTGCACGAGCTTGGTGTTGGGTCCCTTGGTCAAGGGAACGACCTTGGGCTTGCGCATAAACCCCTCCAGGTAAGCCCCGTATTCATAGATCCTGGCCTGGTAGGCGACAATCTGGGCGTAGATCAGGTCATAGTTGGCTTGCCATCGTGGAGAGGTTTCCTTCTCGCGCAGTTCGGCGGCCTGCTGCATGGCCATTTCCGCCCGGTGGAGATATTCCAGGTAAACCTTGGCCTTGGCCTGTTCGGTGCGGGCTTGCTTGACGAATTGAACGGGATTTAGAGAAAAACTCATTCGTACTTCAATGATCTTGGCGACCTGGGCATTGTACGGATTGAGATCATAGATGACTTGCCAGATCAAGCTTCTCAGGGGAACGGATTTTCGCTCCTCGAGTTGCTCCAAACGAGACCGCATGTCGGGAAGGTAAGCTCGCAGGGCTTCCAGTTCATAGCGGCGTTTGTCCACATTGCCCCTTACAAGGCGACTTTCTACGCTGGGAAGCATGAAGAACACACCGCTGGTCTCACGGGCCAGTCGTGTCTGTTCGTAAGGTCCAAAGCCACTGGAAAAGGCATCCTGGCGTCGCCGAAAACCATTGGTCTGCAACTGCTCCACGAAAGCGGTTTCAGGTCCTCGGTCAATCTGTAGCCAATGCACGCGATTGGTTTGCGGATGGCGCCAGCTCATATAGGCGTAAGGATATCCAAAGACGGCTTCTCGTCCCATGATGTACGTTTTGCAGTTGGCAGACTTTGCTTCCGAGATGGCTAGTTCCAGGTAACGATTGTTGGATTCCGGATCACCACTTTCATCGGTGACCACGATTAGTACCAGTTGGTAGCGGCCACCGCGTGCATAGTCACGATGCAAGCGAACGGCATTGCCGACGGCCTGGCAAAGCATCTCCTTGCCGGAAGGATCGTTGGGGACACTGTCGATGGCCTGGCGAATGCGGTCCGGGTTACTGGTTGGCTTGGGAGTGTGGTTGAGGAACCCACCACCAAAACTGGTGACAGCTGTAAGCAGGTGGTCCCCGTTTGCCTTGTCGCTTAAACCCAGTTCCTGGTAAACCCGCTCCACGCGTTCACGGATTTCCTGGCGATCGTCTTCCATGCTCTTTGATTGGTCAAAGCACCAGATAACCATCACGTCCCGCTTGTCCAGCATCCACATGATTTCCTGGGTGATGCGATCCATCGCCTGCTGATAGTCGTCCACGATCTGGCGAGGATCCCCGAAGCTTCCCGAGGGTAAATGGGTCAGGAGTGTCTTGCTCGGAGGAAGACTGAAAGCGAGGTTCTCGATGGCGATTTCCTGGCTGTCACTTTCCATGACAACTTGCTGATCCAGTTCAATGGCATTCGTGGCGCTGGCACCACCTCCCGCAGAACTCGTGGGTAAACCTACGGCAGGAGCGCTGCTCACCTGGTTGGGATCCAGGTCATCCATGGGCTTACGGTCCGGATCGAGTTCGACTTTCAGATTGTCCTTTTCAAGTTCTTCCGGAATGACCTCGGAAACAATCGGTTCAATCGGAGTGCTGGAAGAAATCGGGATCACCATAAAGCCCAGTACCAGCAGGATAATGATGTGAATCAACATCGAGAACAGACAGGCGCCCGTTCCACGCAGCAGGTGACGAAAGCGGATGCGTTGAAGAGGATCTTTTGTGTCGCCAGGTTTGCCATCATTCACGGGGTCACGGGCCTGAGCGTTCTCCGGCGAGGGACTTGAGGACATTTGGGTTTGGTGTGGGGCTGATGTCATAATGCTAAGTTAGCTGTTGGCAACATGAGCAGGTAAAACCGCGACGGGATATTGGCATCCTTCGAATTGATAGTGTGCGAGAATTCTTATTATACCGACTAAGGCACCGTTGCGGGGAGATGGATCTGGTCGTAAATACCTAGCGATCTCTCTGGCAGCTCAATCTGTCCAGATGCTTTTTTTACCGGGAGTGGACAGGTTTTCAAGAGACTCGGCCAAGCCCCAGGATCGGTGATCTTCGAGAACCTGGGCATAACGCCCGTCTAACCCGTACCACAGGAAAAGTTTAGCAGGCAATTCAAGGTTCCCCGGGGCGTCCTGTTGAATCCCCATTGAGTTCCTTGGAACGGTAAGCCGATGACTATCTTTGCAGGCTTTTTGCCGGCCAGTGAACAGGAGGTTGCGCTGAAAGGAAGATTATGGCTCGGAATTCTACCCCCCCCTCATCACTCGTTATATCGGTTGATGTTGAGTTAAGTCGTGTGGCTTGTGTCGATTCAGACCAGGCACAGCATGTTTCCTTGGTTGATCACCGCTCGCGAGTTGAATCCCTGCAACAGTTACTGCAGGCCTTCGACCAGGCGCAGGTCCCAGCAACATGGGGATTCAGTGATCCTGCTCGCAGTCATTTTATCCCGGCCCTGGTAAACGACACGAGTCAGCACGAAGTTGCCTTGCTTGGTGATATGAGCTGGATCAGTCCGGAAGCGGGACGAAGAAGCTTGTGCCAGCAACTGGTGCAGCGCATTTCCAGAGCCCAGGAGGCAGGCGTTGAGCTGTCAACCCTGGCACTCTACGATGGCCAGTTGTCGACGGACTACGACCTGCTGGCGAAACAGCAGATTTCCATGGTGCGGCATCCACGTACCAAATCGCAATCTCGCAAGCAGGCATCACGCCGTCGCAGCCTTCGTTACGGTCTTTGGGAAGCACCCGCTGCCGTGAGTTTGTCACCAACCAGCCTGCTGGGCGGACGTTTACCAGGACGCGTGATCAACCGATTGATGCGCCGGATGGCGCGGCAGGGTGGAGTAGGGCACTTGCTACTGGACTTGACCGGGGAAAAGAATGTTACCTCTCGAGGGCTCAGGCTGGTAAACCGAATCCTGCATGCGATCAGCAAGTATCAGCGCTCGGCCCAACTGCAGATCTGTACGCTAAGAGATCTCGCAGTTCAGTGGCAACCGAGTCAACAGGGTGCCACGGCCCGGTCGTTACTGAGAGTTGCTGCCTGAGGTGCGGCAGCAGCCACGCTTGATTCCGAGAGATTTGGGCCAGGACCGGGTCTGATCGAGCCGGTACCGTTTCTTATTCCTGGTCACGCCAGGCAGACCAACTGAGGTAGGCCAGGCCTGTCGAGGCGAGGATAAACGAACTATCGAGAATCCACTTCCCCTCGAACTTTTTAAAGGGAATGTTGATTGCAAAATCGACAATAAATAGGACCAGTAGGAGAACAGCAATGATCATCCCGGTCAAACATAGTGCCTTGGCCATGCAAAGCTTCCTCAAAGATGCGATTCAGTTGGCTGGAAGAGGTTTTCAGTAACCCATCCGTTACCAGTATAATTCATCTCTTGTTCCTGTCACCCGGGAATTCCACGTTGAAGCAGATTCCATGGCTAAAAATGTTCAATCAGGTCACTCAAATGGCAGCTATTTACTGGACTAGTGCCTCGAACCGTCGATTTCATGGAGCAGGTTCTAACAACTGTAACGATCTTTCTTGCCCAGAGGGATTGCCAGGGAAGTTGAATCATCTTCATGAATCTTGGAAACTGGAGGAGATGTTTCGTGAAACCGGGCCATGGGTGCGAGCAACATGAATAATTCTCAAGCAGTGGATCAGGACTGGTCGACCATGCGTCGGCAGATGCCGGTTTCGGAGACAGTCGCCTACTTTGATCATGCCGCTGTTGCCCCGGTCTCCGATCCCGCCCGACAGGCGATGGTTCAATGGGCAGATGAGGCAGCAGAGCAAGGAAGCCACGCCTGGCCGACCTGGGCTCGCCGGGTTGAAGAAGTTCGAAAAAGGGTCGCTGGTATGATTGCCGCCGATCCCGATGAGATTGCCTTTGTCGCCAATACAACAACTGGTATCAACCTGGTCGCCGAGGGGCTGGACTGGAAATCTGGCGATAATGTCGTCACGCTGGCGAATGAATTTCCCTCGAATCTCTATCCCTGGATGAATCTCCAGTCGCGTGGAGTGGAAATGCGGCGAGTGCCCATGGAAACCGCGGCCGTGGATCTCAATCGGATCATGGAAACCTGTGATCAGAGAACGAGATTGATTTCAATTAGCTGGGTTTCTTACCTGACGGGTTATCGACTGGACGTTGCCGAACTCGTACAGGCGGCCCATGATCGAGGCATCCTGGTTTTCCTGGACGCCATCCAGGGCCTGGGAGTTTTTCCACTGGATGTTTCCCAGGTGAAAGTGGATTTTCTTGCGGCAGATGGACACAAGTGGATGTTGGGACCGGAGGGAGCTGGCGTGTTGTACGTGCGGCGGGAACGACTGGACCAACTCCGTCCCCTCGGCGTGGGTTGGCACAGCGTCGTCCATGCACACGATTTTTCTCGTATCGAACCGAATTGGCGGCCCACGGCGGCACGTTACGAAGGAGGTTCGCAAAACATGGTGGGAGTGATTGGACTGGGAGCCAGCCTAGATATGCTGGCCAGTTATGGGGTAGGCTGTAGCGAGAGCCCAGTGGCTGAACGAGTCCTGGAAATTGCTGCCACGGCTGCAGATCGCCTGGAGTCGCTGGGGGCTACGGTTGCCGGGCGTCACGAAGAACCGCATCAGTCAGGAATTATTTCTTTTGACTTGCCGGGGCGTGACCTGGTAGCTCAACGGCAGCAATGTGCAAAAAATAATGTCCTGTTGAGTTGTCGTGGTGGACTGTTGCGGATCAGTCCGCATGCTTATGTCAACGAAGATGACGTGGAACAGATGATTGAAAGTTTGGAGCAAGGGTAGCCAGTTGCAACTGGTACTCCGGTAAGCTGGTCAGAAGTGAGGTTCGTTATGACTGCTCGAATTGCCGTATACACGTGGTCGTTTGATCCGATTACCCACGGTCACCTGAACATTATCCAGCGCAGCAGCAGTCTCTTTGAACGACTGGTTATCGGCATTGGTGTGAATATTGACAAGAAGTCACTGTTCTCCGTCGAGGAACGGATGGACCTGGCACGCCAGGTAACCGCAGCCTTTGACAACGTGGAAGTCGTTGATTTCGAGGGGCTGGCGGTCGATTTCGTGCGCAGCCTGGGTGCCCAGGTGATGGTGCGTGGGGTACGACCGATGACCGATGTGTCGGGAGAATTCAGTATGCTGTTGGCAAACCGTCAACTGGCCCCGGAAATCGAGACCGTTTTCCTCATGGCCGATTCAGAATACGCCCATGTCTCCAGTTCGTTGATCAAGCAACTTGCCCCGCTGGCCACGGACGAAATGTTGGCGAGATTTATCCCCAGTGAGATCGTACCTGCCATGCGGGCCAAGATCACCCCTCGCTAACCGCTGCTGAATTGCTCGTGGTGCGAGCATCCACGTCAGTTGTTCTCGGCTGAATCGTCATCCGGTTTGCGCAGGTGGTTTTTCAGGTAGTGGGCACGCTCGATATTGCGATCAGCCGTGTCCAGTTCCGAGCCTCGCAGCTTTTGCAGATGTGCAGGTTGCGTGTGGATGAATAATTGATTCACCATGGGGATTTCCAGGTTTTCAATCAGCCCCAGGTTGATTCCCATGCGTACGCTGGAGAGCAAATGCATGGTTTCTTCGCTGCTGATCGTCTGTGCTGTACAAAGGATGCCGAAGGCACGGCTAACCCGATCATGGAGATCTTTTTGACTTTCACGAACCAGGAATTGTCGTGCCTTGCGCTCGTAATCGATCAGGACCGGGACGACATCGTTGACCTGCTTGAGTAATTCTTGTTCACTGCGTCCCAGCGTGATTTGGTTACTGATCTGGTAAAAATCACCCATTGCTTGTGAGCCTTCACCATACAAGCCACGGACTGCCAGGCTGATCTTTTGCAGGCTGCGGAAAACTTTCTCGATCTGACGGGTGATGACCAGTGCCGGTAGATGCAGCATGACACTGACTCGCATTCCCGTCCCAACGTTGGTGGGACAGGCTGTCAGGTAACCGAAGCGTGGGTGAAAGGCGTAAGGCAGATGCTTTTCAAGGAGGTCGTCGATTTCATTGATGCGTTTCCAGGCACTGTCCAACGCGAGTCCGCTGTGCATGACCTGAACACGCAGGTGGTCTTCCTCGTTGATCATCAGGCTGAATTTTTCCTGCTGGTCAATCGCGACAGATCGGGCCCCGTCTGATTCCGCATGTTCCCGGCTGATCAACTGACGTTCCACGAGAAACTGTCGGTCAACCTTGGCCAGCGTGTTAACGTCCACGTAGGACAGATCTTTCCACTTGCCGATCGAGAAAATCGTTTCCTTGAGATTCTTTTCGATAGCGAAGCGATCGCTCTCGTTACATTGACGAATAAAGGGGAAGTCTGCCAGGTTGCGGGCTAGCCGGATACGGCTACTGATGACGATATCAGACTCCGGGCCGGATCCCCGCAGCCATTCACCACACTGACGTGCTAGATCTTCCAGTTTCACGTTATCGTTCCAATGCTTTCAAGATCATCGGTTGTCTCGATAATTATTGGTCACTGATTTTCTTGATTTGGTCTCGTAATTGCGAGGCCTGCTCGTAATCTTCCTGCTCAATGGCATCCTGCATCTCGCGACGCAGGCGGATCAACTCGGTGCGGCCATCCGTGGAGTCCTTGCCGTTCTTGGGCTGCTTGCCCGTGTGTTCCGTAGCGCCGTGGATGTTAACGATCAACGGTTCCAGTTCCTCTTCAAAACAAACGTAGTCGTGAGGACACCCCAGTCGCCCGACATGCCGAAACTCATAGAACGTAATTCCACAAACGGGGCAGGCTTGTTGATCCAGCCGTGATAAATCCTCAGCGGTTTGACCAATCTTGAGTTGCTGGGCCAGGGACCCGGCGAGACTGCTCATGGCTTCTTCCGGTTCCTCTGTCTGCGTCAGGTAGAGGCGAGCATGTTCCTCGCAAAGGTGCAGTTCATCCGGAGTATCACTGGCCAGTTCGGTAATGTGAAACGTGGCCGGTTTTTCGCAACGCTGGCATTTCATTGATTTTGCTGGTCTTCCGGTATCGGGTAACCGACCGTATTCAATTGCCTGACACCCGCTGTTTAATGACGGAATCCAGCGAACCGGGCAGATGATTCGATCGGTGCAACCCCTTGAAATATCACGGCTTATCAATTCAGCTAGGATTCTATCAGGGGCTCCAAGGCTGTCAAGATGAACTCCCGGGGCCTGCCAGGGTTCCTTGCCCGTTGTCCCCGACGCAGGACGTTGTTAAGCTTGCCACGGCTTGTTTTCCCCGGAATTAATGATTGCCAGGATCGTCAAGGACAGTTCGATGCCGTATGCCCCCGACCTGCAGACATTTCTCGCGTTGGCAGAAGGCCACCAGTTGGTCCCTGTTTATCGTTGCCTGCTAAGTGATTCCCTGACTCCTGTTTCGGCTTTTCACAAGCTCGATGACGGTGGCTGTGCCTGCCTGTTTGAAAGCGTGATCGGTGGGGAAAAGGTCGGTCGTCATAGTTTCCTGGCGGTAGAACCGTTTCGACGGATACGGGCCCATGGGCGCCGGGTCCAGGTGACAGTTGGCGAGAAATGTGAGGAATTTGAATCGGATAATCCGCTCGAGGAATTACGCTCCCAGTTACAGCAATTCCAGGTTGCGCAGTTGCCTGAATTACCTCCGTTTGCTGGAGGTGCAATCGGCTATGCGGGCTATGACGTGGTACGCTACTCGGAACACTTACCCACGGCCCCCGAAGATGACCGTGAATTACCCGACCTGTCGTTTGATTTCTATGATCAGGTGATCGTTTTTGATCATGTCAGTAAAACGATCACGGTGATCGTGATGGCACGCCTGGATGACCCGGACACGGTGCCGGCCGAGGCCTATGAACAGGCTCAGCAACGACTGGACCAGCTCGTCGATCGTCTCTCTGCTGCCAGCGATGAATTGCCCTGTGCGGATATATCTGTTTCCAGTGATTTGACGATTGCCGGCGAATCGAATTTTACGGAGCAACAGTTCCAGGACGCCGTGGAGCAATGTGTTGAGTACATCCGTGCGGGTGATATTTTCCAGGTGGTCATCAGCCAGCGATGGGGATTACAGGTTAAGAGTCAGCCATTCGAGATCTATCGTTCGTTACGCGTGGTCAATCCCAGCCCCTTCATGTTTTTCCTGCGCACGGATGAGGTGACTCTTGTCGGTAGCTCGCCAGAGATCATGTGTCGCGTTGTTGACCAGGAAGTCACGGTACGTCCGCTGGCGGGTACCCGCCCCCGTGGTAAGGATGATCGTGAGGACCAGTTGCTGGCCGACGAATTATTGGCAGATCCCAAGGAACGGGCGGAACATGTCATGCTGGTTGACCTGGGCCGAAATGACGTGGGACGTGTCGCTCGTTACGGTACGGTCGACTTGTCAGACGTCATGGTGATTGAACGTTATAGCCACGTGATGCATATTACGTCGAACGTGACGGGGCAACTCCAGGAAGGGAAAGATGCCTTTGATGCCCTGGCAGCCTGCCTGCCTGCCGGTACCGTCTCGGGAGCGCCCAAGGTGCGGGCGATGGAGATTATCGATCAGCTGGAACCGCATCGCCGTGGCCCTTATGCCGGGGCCGTGGGATACGTGGATTACGCCGGCAACATGGATACCTGTATCGCGCTGCGGACCCTGGTGATCCAGGATGACCAGGTGTTTATCCAGGCAGGGTCCGGCATCGTGGCAGACAGCAACCCGGCCAGCGAATACCAGGAGACACTCAACAAGGCGCGTGGTTTGTTGCATGCCATCGAGATCACGGAACGCCGCTGTGATGATTCCTGACAGCAATTGATCGCCGGCAGTTATCTGCCTGGGGGCAGGGGACGATAAACCTTAAAGCGAATTCGCTTACCCCGATCGGTACGGATGAGGTCTTCGAAGCTCAATTCAATGCCCGCGATCTTTTCCAGCTCTGGGCGCTTGTGCGGGGTCAGGATGACCAGTTGTTCCGTACAGCGGAAGAGTTGCCAGACCAGGGGGACCAGTTGGTCCAGCGGGCACAGGTGGAGGGCGAAACTGCTGATCATGCAGGAATACCGCGTGGTCATCCGCCCCTGCAAGAGATCTTCAAAGGACCAGGGGGAACAGTCCAGGTCCAAGCGTTCACGGTACAACTGGTGGGTGTAGGGGTCACAGCCACTAACCTGCTCGTATCCGAGTTCCAGGAGGACCTCGGATACTTCCCCCAGCCCACAACAGAAATCAAGACAGTTGTCCAGTTTCAATCGCTCGTGATTGCGGCAAATTAATTCCCGGATCCAGGGCAAGTGTGGATTCTGGTACTGGTCGGCATGAAGCCGATAGTATTCATCAACACCGACATCCTGGTACCAGTCTCGAATCGCCCGGGTAGGTTTCGGATCGGTCGCGGATCTCTTTGCCGGGTTTGTGGGCTTTCGATCTGGCATGGGTTACGGGGACTCTCCTGGAGACGATCAGCAGCAGTCATCCGGTCCGCAGCAATCTCCCCCGGGGAGAATAGTCAACGGATCTGCAGCTGCCTTGGTTTCAGCTGGAGTGCGTACAGTTCCCTCGCGACAGTCAAAGGGTGTGGCATCGCTCTCGGTAACCGGGGTTGCCGGTTCAATCGCCACGACATCGTCTTGGTAGGGTGGCCGCGTGTAGATCTGGAAGTTTTTCTGACAAACAGCGATCCGTTCCCCGCGGCGCAGTACGTGTCCATCGTCATCTTCGACGGTTTTCCAGGGGCCCTGGTAAACGACCGCCTGCCGATGGTCGCGACAGGAACCTTCCTTTCCCTTGTAGGCACGGACGGTCATGCTGCGAAACTGGATTCCCTCGACGACTGCCCAGGGTTCGGATTGTCGAGCCATAATTTCCATGCCGTAAAATCCGGCCTCGGCGAAAGCCTGCAGGAACTCATGTTCCACGAACGCCCCACTGATGCAACCGCTCCATAATTCGGGGTCTGCCTGCAAGTGATCAGGAACCGGTTCGTCGCAAACGATGTCACTGATGACGGCCCGTCCACCTCGACGCAGGACACGGAATATCTCGGCGAACA
>JAZADA010000145.1:0-8824 GCA_036124135.1 Planctomycetota bacterium
GCCACGGTGGTGAACTGATCTCCGGTGATGACCTGGTACTCGGCACTTGCACCCTGGTTGAGCGAACCTAGTAGGTGCTGCACCGTGGCGCAATGTTGGTCCGCAGCCTCGTCATTCAGGTCCGTGATGACCAGGACTTTCTTGATCTCGATCGAATCACGAACAAAGGGCGGCTTGTCAGCGGCCTTGAAGACACTCTCGAACTGGTCAATATGGGGCATAAGCCTGCTTCCAGGGTTTGCACGGGAATCGCGCCGCAACCACGTCGATGTCGGGATAGTGCGGCCAGCATAGCACGGGATATCAGGTTTCGCAATCTTCGCCAGCCAGCCAGCAGAGGATGGCAGACAACGGTGACAGAATCGATTAGAATTCCACCATACCCAGGCGTGTCAGGCCGACTCGCCAATGAGTCGGCCACGTCTACCCAGGTTCTTTCCTCCCGGGAGTTGATTGCAACTAATGAATGCCGCTGACCAAGCAAAAGATCCGTTCGGTGCACGTGACAGTTTTGATACCGGTGATGGCCAGGTCGACCTGTATCGACTGAGCCGCCTTGAAGACCAGGGACTCGGGGCCATTTCCGGATTACCCTATAGCATCCGGGTCCTGCTGGAAGCTGTCCTGAGAAACTGCGACGGCTATATCGTCGAGGAAGAAGATGTACGGAACCTGGCTGCCTGGAGTGCGTCCAGTCACGTGGCCCGGGAAGTCCCCTTCAAGCCATCCCGCGTCGTCCTCCAGGATTTTACGGGTGTGCCCGCTGTCGTTGACCTGGCTGCCATGCGCAGCGCCATGCAGCGACTGGGTGGAAACCCCAATAGTATTAACCCGCTCATTCCTGTCGACCTGGTGATCGACCATTCCGTGCAGGTGGACCAGTTTGGATCCGATGATGCCTTGCAGGCCAACGTGGAAATTGAATTTCAACGTAACCGTGAACGCTACGAGTTCCTCCGGTGGGGACAAAAGGCTTTCGACAATTTTCGCGTGGTACCACCGAATGTGGGGATCGTCCACCAGGTTAACCTGGAGTACCTGGCCGAACTGGTCTTCGTCCGTGACGATGCCGGTGGCCGCGTTGCGTTCCCGGATACGCTGGTCGGAACGGATAGCCACACGACCATGGTCAATGGACTGGGCGTGCTGGGCTGGGGCGTCGGTGGCATCGAGGCCGAGGCCGTCATGCTGGGCCAGCCGCTTTACATGCTGATGCCGGAAGTCGTGGGCTTTGAATTGACCGGTGAATTGGCTCCCGGAGCGACCGCCACGGACCTGGTGCTGACGGTCGTCGAACAACTCCGGCAGGTGGGGGTGGTCGGCAAGTTCGTCGAGTTCTTTGGGGAAGGCGTTTCCAGGATGAGCCTGGCAGATCGAGCTACGCTGGCCAACATGGCCCCGGAATACGGGGCGACCATGGGTTTCTTTCCGGTCGACGAGGAAGCGATCGGTTACCTGCGCCGTACCGGTCGCGCTGAATCGCAAGTGCAACTGGTGGAACGATATTACAAGGAACAGGGCCTTTTCCGAACCGATGGTGCCACGCCGCCGGAATATTCCCAAACCGTCGGATTGGACATGGGAGAGGTGGTACCATCACTGGCCGGACCCAAGCGCCCGCAGGACCGTATTCCCCTGGCCGAGATGAAAAGTGCTTTTGAAACCGTGCTGCAGGCACCCGTTTCGGAACGCGGTTTCGGACTCGATGAGACGGCGGTCAGCAGAACCGCCAGCGTGTCCGATAATGGCAGCTCCAGTGAAATCGGCCACGGGGCCGTCGTGATTGCTGCCATTACCAGTTGCACCAATACCAGTAACCCCTCGGTCATGCTGGCTGCCGGCATGCTCGCACAAAACGCAGTCCAGCGAGGACTGCGGGTTAAACCGTTCGTGAAAACGAGCCTGGCACCCGGATCGCGGGTGGTCAGCGATTACCTGGACAAGGCCGGGCTGACCGATGCCCTGCAGCAACTGGGTTTTCATACCGTGGGTTATGGCTGTACCAGCTGCATTGGTAACAGTGGCCCCCTGCCGCCACCGGTGGCCGAGGCCGTGCAGGAAGGGGACCTGGTCGCTTCTGCTGTGCTGAGTGGAAATCGTAATTTTGAAGGCCGGGTCAATGCCCTGGTGAAAGCAAACTACCTGGCCAGTCCGCCGCTGGTCGTGGCCTATGCACTGGCCGGACGAACTGATATCGATTTGAACAACGAACCGCTGGGACAGGATGAGCAAGGAGCCGATGTTTACCTGAAAGAAATTTGGCCCAGCCGGGACCAGGTCCAGGAAGTACTGGATACGGCCGTGGAGCCAGGTATGTTTGTGGATCGTTACCAGAATGCCGTCGATTCCAACGAGACCTGGAATCAAATTGCGGTCAGTGACGAGGCTCTTTATCCCTGGGATGCTGACAGTACCTATATCCAGGAACCACCCTTCCTGACCGAGTTGACCGCAGAGCTGAGCCCCGTGCAGCCTATCCAGCAGGCACGTGTGCTGGCGCTGCTGGGGGATTCTGTGACGACCGATCATATTTCACCAGCCGGTGCGATCGCCAAGACAGGGCCCGCAGGACGTTACCTCGTGGAGCAGGGTGTTGAACCGGCTCATTTCAACAGTTTTGGCTCGCGGCGAGGCAATGACCGCGTCATGCTGCGTGGAACGTTTGCCAATATCCGGATTCGCAATCAACTGGCCCCTGGCACCGAGGGTGGAGTGACGCGTCACTTGCCCAGTGGTGAGGAAATGAGTATTTACGATGCGGCCATGCGGTACCGGGAGGAGCAGGTGCCATTGGTGGTCCTGGCTGGTGCCGACTACGGTACCGGCAGCAGTCGTGACTGGGCAGCCAAGGGGACCCACCTGCTGGGCGTGCGAGCAGTCATTGCCACCAGCTACGAACGGATTCATCGTAGTAATCTCGTTGGCATGGGCGTGCTGCCATTGGAAATGGTGGATGGACAAACCGCGGCCTCGCTCGGGCTCAACGGCGAGGAACTGTACGATATCCAGGGGCTGGATGACGAGTTGAAGCCACTTTCCACGCTGACGGTGGTTGCCACGGGAACCGATGGAACCGTCACGGAGTTCGAGGCCCGCGTGCGAATCGATACCCCGGTGGAAATGGACTACTACCGCAACGGTGGAATCCTGCAGACGGTCTTGCGAAACCTGCTGGCAGAGGAAAACTAGCAGCCTGTTCGATTGCCAGCGACTAGTTTCCGTGCGCCTGTGAAACAGAACTGGCCAGGTCCAGGTTGCCAGCGACCAGCGATTGTTGCCATTGAACGCCCAGCATCAGGCAGTTGATACCGGAACCGATTCCCAGCAGCGCCAACTGTTCTGAGGGCTGTATCTGTTCACGTTCCAGTGCCACGGCCAGCGTGATTGGTAGAGCCACCGAGCCCGTGTTTCCCAGGTACTCGAAGGTTGTGTAATCATGAGCAGGATCGAGGTCGAGAGATCCGAGCATTTGCTTGCGATGAGCCCCTCCCACCTGGTGACAGATCGTCTTGTCAATCTGCGAGCGGGTCCAGCCGCTTTCCGCCAGGAAAGTTTCAAAAGCCACGGTGCCCGTCGCAATTCCCTCGCGTAACAGGGTTTCGGAATCGGTTGTCATGAGGGGGCTCATGGCAGCATCAGCGGCCTCGTCCTGCCCGCTATGACACAAGTCGTGGTGTGACGTGTTGGCCGTTGCCACGGCGGACCGTAACGCATTGCCTGTCTGGCTGATATCGCGGTGCGTCAGCAGGATCGCACAACTGGCCGATCCAATCGTCAGGCTGGCCAGGGCAGGTTTGATTTGGTTGCGAGTCAGGTCGGTTTGTCGATTGAGAGCGTCAATCGTTGTCTCTACCAGGGCCCGACTGCTCTCGGTACCCACGACCAGGGCCGCCTGGACCTGGCCCAGCTGGATCATGTTGGCAGCCTGCAGGATTCCGTTGAGCATGCCCAGGCAGGCATTGGAGACATCGTAGAGGATACAGTTGGCATCCAGTCCCAGCTGATGGTGAACTCGACAGGCAGTAGCCGGTTCCAGGTGATCTCGACAGACACTGGCATGGATCAATAAACCGATTTGTTGACGATCCAGCTGCGCGATTTGAATCGCTTTTTCACCACTTTCAATACTCTTTTCGCTGGGCAACGTACCGGGTGCCCAGAAGCGGCGTTCCTGGATTCCTGTGATCAACTCCAGGCGTCCCTCCGGCAGTCGTAAACGCTCGTAGAGCGGTGCCAGACGTCCCTCGATGGCGCTGCTGGAAATAACTTCCTCGGGCAGCGTGTAGCCAATCGATTCCAGACAAACCTGGTCGTATTTCATCAATCTTTGCTCGTTGGAGACGTGATTTCAGGAGCGTCCAGCAGGAGAATGCCCTGGAAAGAGTGAAATCCAACATAATACCCGCGTGGAACACCGTAAAGGTGTCTAGAACGAGCGTTTCGGCTTCCTGGCAGTCCTCGCTCCATGACGCTTTGAGACAAGTGCTTGCACAGGATGTAGTGGTTTTCGGGAAGTGGACCCCAAAATACAGTGTAAGGCTTGTCATCCTGGTGCCGATTCCTCAGAATCACGCCCACTTGCTTTCCCGGCATAGTTTACTCAGGCATGGATTTAACTAGGAGGGTTATTGGGGCCGTCGCAATCCATGCTTCGCTCCGGCGTTGTACCACGGAATGGTACCGCTTGTGCGACAGGTGACACATCAGGTGACTGAGTAAACAATTTCTTAGAGGTCGAGCGTTGGTTTAGGCCAGTGCAGGAGTATTTCCCGCTCGATCGTTTGCCGTGACGTGTTTTCTGCGCAATCTTGCTTTCGCATTCCGGGCTGACACCAGGGTTTTGCCTCAAGAGCCGATTTTGTCATGTGCTTGTCGTGAGCACTTTGAGATGTCTGGAAGGAAATGCTTGATGTCGAACAAACCGATTATTGGACTCAATGCGGATTATCGAACGGGCCAGCAGGATGTGCCGGCCTACAGTTACGTGGCAGCCGGCTATGCCGATTGCATTATTGCTGCCGGAGGAATTCCGCTCATCGTCCCACCCATGGAAGAAGCCCAGGATGTTCAGGAGGTACTGGAACAGGTGCAGGGTTTCGTACTGGTCGGTGGCCAGGACCTGGATCCGCGACGCGATGGGTTCATGCTGCACCCCACGATTCGCTCGCTGGCCCCCCGTCGCGAAACATTTGATCGCTTGCTGGCCCAGGAGATTACCAATCGCCAGTTACCGGTATTTGGAATTGGTGCGGGCATGCAGTTGCTGAATGTTACGGCTGGCGGCAACCTGTTCCTGCATATTCCGGAAGATGTACCGGGTGCATTACCTCACAAGGATCCCCAGGATGCAGGCCATCGGCATGGCCTGGAAGTCGTTCCCGGGACACTGATGGAGCGTGTTTATGGCGATGGTGAAATTCGCGTGAACAGCATGCACCACATGGCCGTGGATGAACTGGCACCCGGCTTTGAAGTGACCGCCCGCTGCCCGGATGGCATCGTGGAAGCCATGGAAAGTACCGCATCCAACTGGTTGGCTATCGGGACGCAGTTCCATCCGGAGGCCAGTTCTGCCTCCGCGCTGGATCAACGCATTTTCGAAGAGTTTATCTGCGGAATCACGGAACGTACACGCGAGCTGCGGTTGGTTGCCTGATCGGGTAACTGCCGGCACGCGGTTGCATACAACCCGTGGGTTGAGACGGTCCACCAAACACGGATGTCTTGGTGGGCCGTTTTGTTTTGCGCGGTTCACACGCTGTTGGCGGGAGCGGTCTGACGCGTGCTGCGCCACAGTGGATAGACAAAGAGGACCAGTGCCACCAGGCAGCAAGCCAGGGAAAAGGGTTCGGTGACCAGTGGCCACCAGCTGCCGTTACTGGCCTGCAGCCCGGCCCCCAGTTTCTTTTCGGCAATGGGTGCCAGGACGAACCCGATGACGAACGGCGCCAGGGGAACCTTGCAGCGTTCCAGCAGGAAGCCGGCCAGCCCGAAGGCCAGCATGATCCAGACGTCAAAGAGCCGATTATTGAGGGCATAGGATCCGACAACGCAAAAGACCATGATGACAGGCAGCAGGACATGGCGTGGGGTACGAGCCAGGCGAGCAATCCAGCGTACCGAGCCGATCATCAGGACGAACATCACGACATTGGCAAACAACATCGTGAAAATGATCGTGTAAACAATCGTTGGGTTGTTGTTAAAGAGGACGGCGCCCGGCTGTAAACCGTGCAGCACCAGGGCTCCCAGCAGGATAGCGTCAATCACGCTGCCCGGGATGCCCATGGCGACCAGTGGGATCAGGGCACCACCAATGGTGGCGTTGTTGGCGGCCTCGCTGGCCACGATGCCCTCTTCGGCCCCCTGGCCAAATTCCTCGGGTTTCTTCGAAACGCCCCGCGCTGCCGAATAGGCAATCACGCTTCCCACGTTGGCGCCGATGCCAGGCAGGATCCCGACCCAGGTGCCGATGACCGAGGATCGCAGCATATTCCAGCGATGTTTCCACCAGTCCTGCAGCCCCAGCAGCACCCCCGACCGATTGAACTCCGTGGACTTGATGGGAACCGCGCCACGACCCACCTCGTGTAATATCTGGCTGACCGCGAACAGTCCAATCAATACGGGCAGCAGCGCCAGCCCGTCGTTGAGTTGTTCGATTCCCAGTGTCCAGCGACTGGTCCCGGTGGCTGGTGATTCGCCGGGAAGGTTCACGAGAATTCCCAGCATCCCCGAGAAGATGCCCTTGGCCAGCGATTTTCCGGAAACCGAGGCGATCAGCACCAGCGCCACCATGACCAGGGCAAAGTAATCGAAAGACCCCAGTTGTGTAGAGACTCGCGAGATCGGGCGGGCCAGCAGCAGCAGGAATCCCCAGGAGATCATGCCACCAACGAAAGAGGCCATGATCCCCAGCCCCAGCGCGCGGTCGGGACGACCGGCCTGCGCCATGGGATAACCGTCGAGAGTCGTGATCACCGAGGCCGGCGTGCCTGGCATCCGCAGCAGCGTGGCCGTGATCAAGCCGCCACTGATCGAACCGACGTACATCGAGACCAGCAGGACCATGGCTTCAGCCGGTAACATGCCGTAAGTCAGGGGGAGTGCCAGGGCAATCAGCATGGCACCGGTCAAGCCGGGAATCGCACCCACGGTGATGCCCAGTGCCGTGCCCAGCAGCACCCAGACGGCCGCCATGGGCGTGTTGAAGACTTCTTGTAGTGCAGTTAAGGCCTCGGTCACGGGGGCACCTTAGGGAAGCTCAATCTGGAAAAACGAGTGGAAGACAAGATGAATCAGCAGCGGGACGACCATGCAGAGGTCCCAGGGGAATTCACGCCAGCGAAATGGAGTCTCGCTGCGCTGGCGAACGAGGGTGACCACCGCCACCATGAACAGCCCGGTCAAGATCCTGAAATCAATGGACAACCAGCCCAGGCATACCAGGTAGACGATCGCAACCAGGCTGAATTGGGTCACGGCGCTGAAATAATCGCCCGGAAGTGTCTCGGCAAGTTCATCATTGGCCGTTGAGGGCGTGGTGTCCCGTCGCCCCAGCACAAGGACCATTCCCAGGCTCAGCAGGGTGGCCAGTGAAACGAGCAGCGGAATATTGGGCAAGACATCCGGTGTCGTGGCATCCACCGAGCGGATCGCGGCGATGCGGGTGGTGAGCGTCTCTTTCATTTCCGATCCGGTTTTCACCAGCGGTTGGCAAAGTCGTTTGGCAAGGGCTTCCTGGACCTGCTCGGTGGCCATGGCCTTGCTAATCACGCTGGCCATGAAATCGATCTTGGCCTGGTCGGTCCCCTTGGGAAACCACCAGAAGTGCATGTTGGCGTGGACAAAGTCGTAACCCTGTTCGACGGCGGTCATGACATCGGGCAGTTCGGGATGTCGTTCCGCAGCACTGATGGCCAATGCCCGCAGCCCTGCTTCGCGATAGTCCATGTATTCACCCATGGAAAACGCAGAGACTGCGGCGTGGCCACCGATCAAGGCTTCGAAGCGATTGGACCCACCACCGATCTGGGTGTAGACGAAGGCGGCATCCGGCTCGTGGCTTTCCAGGATCAGGCCCGCATAGTGCACCGGGGCATTCAGGTTGGCAGCAAAGACCAGCTTGTTTGGCTTGGCCTTGGCCGCTTTCATTAAATCAGTGAGGGTCTGGTAAGGAGAATCCTTGTGAACGGCAATCACCATGCTCAGCTGGCCCGTGGCAGCAATCGGTTCGAAATCCTCCGGGCCATAGGGGACCTTACCTGACGACTGGGCGGTGATCAGGGCTTCATGCAACAACAGCATCGTGTAGCCGTCATTGTCGGCGCGGCGTACACGCCCACTGCCGATCGTGGCCCCGGCTCCCTTGACGTTCTGGACCACGATATCCTGCGATAACAACTTGTGGTCCCGGATCGCTTTTTGCAGTTCACGTCCAAAGAAATCACTTTCGCCACCCGGGGCAAAGGGAATGACCAGGGTGATCGGTTTTGCTGGATATTCCCCCGTGCCAGTCGGAGAGAATTGCATCAGCAGCGCAGCGGTCAGCGTCGCCAGGACGATGGTGATACGCAGCAAGGTGATCTTGGTCATGGGACCGCTCGGTAAGTGAAAAAAAGGCTTAGGAGAAAAAGACCTTTTCGGCCGTCTTGCGTAACAGCCAGGCCCGGTCTCCGTCCGAGAGGAAGTCAGCCTGCTTGATCAAATCAATCGAGGGACCATAGTGGTGACCATTGACTACCTGGAAGGGACCGTCACTGGCCCACATCAGCCGCTCGGGACCAAAGGCATCCAGCAGGCGACGAATCATGGGCACCAGGTC
>JAZADA010000146.1:0-3217 GCA_036124135.1 Planctomycetota bacterium
AGCTGTGGCAGGTGAGTCCCGCCCTGTCGCATCATCATTCTTGACAGGGGCAAAAGATGCTCGACGATCGACCTCTACCATGATTGGATTCCTGGCCACGGAGGCCAGCTCGAAAATAAATCGCTCGAACTTAAAGGCGTTCAAGGTGTTTTCGCCATGCGGTACGGCATCATCATCCAGGCAGGAGACAGTCTTGGGCATTGCATGGTAAGGCAAAAGGTTCGTGTCAGCTGCACTCCGCTCGAGAAGGCTTGTATTCAACAGGTGGCTGCCCATACTGCCGGCCCAGAATTGCAGGTGCCCATCGCGGGTTGTCCCCTCTGCCACCGTTTCCGGAAGATGACTGTACTCGATAATTCGCATGGTGTCATCGACCAGCAGGCCAACTCCCACACGTTCCGAGGCATCCGTTTTGCGAACCACGTGTGTAGACATCTCAGATTCTGCAAGCACGTGATGGCCGATGAGTCGTGGGTCGCAGATTGGCAGCAGTGGGTTGTCGATCTGGCCATAGAACAGGTATTTCACGCCGCGTTGAATGATATCTGCCAGGCAGCCGTGGTTGGTAAAGGAAGAGAGCATGCCGCCATGTCCGTTGGGACTCAGGGCCAGTAAACCAGGGGAGCTCATCAGGATGCGGCCCGATTGCCGGTCGACCGCAGGCATTTGCTCCTGGCAAAACAAGGTGATCGGAACCTTCTCCCTATCCAGGAGCCCCTGTTGCTGTAGGAATTTCTCGATGGGTGCATGTGTATCCGGGCTGGTCATCAGGAAGAGAGGCAACATGGTCTCGTAGCGATCCGACATGACCTCGATGCGATCGATCAGGACCTCGAGCAGGGAACGTCCCGAGACGGAACCGATGGGAAACAGGCCCTTGGGTTGCGCAAAGCCAAGCCGTGATCCCTCTCCACCGGCAACCAGTACGACCGCTACCTGGTGAGAACGCAATGTCTCGTTCCCCTGTTGAATCGCCTCGGCCTCGTCGGTCTCTTCGACGGGCAGTTGGTGGACGGGGGCAGGATGCACCTGGGTCCAGTCGATGCATTCCGGGGTCGCGTGGGTTGCCTGTTCGAACAGTAACCTTGTTTCCTCCAGGTCGAGATCCCGGATCTGTGCTGCCAACTGCTCCTGGTCTCCCCGGTCGAGGTGATCCCAGTGCGCTACCAGGTGTTCCTGGCCGTACGGCAACAACAATTTCCGTAAGTCCTGTTTAATTGGTTCGGTCATTCCTGCAGTCGCACCCCGGATCGGTCGCGGTCAAAAAATCCACTGCCCGGTTACCCAGGCATAGGCCAGTAGGCAGAGCAGTGGACAGAGGACAAAAATAGCCCCATAGGTGAAGATGGTAGTCCATGTGTTACGAGGCCAGCGGGCCATCAGTTCACCTGTTATTAAAGGAGATTCTGTTCGTGCAGTTTGTACCGTGGAAATCTCCCTGTTAACATAATCAGGTAGCTAGAGAACTCCAAGTGCGAGTTCCCGATTTCCGGATTTCAACAGACGATGGGTAAAGAAACATGATCTGCCGACATAAAGAAGCTAGAGACAGTGGAGTTGCCCAGTTGTTGCAAATCAAACGATTCTCGGGATCGAAATTGAGATGGCTGCTCCTGGTTCTTCCAGGAGTCCTGTTGATGCCCGCCAGTGCCCAGGAAACAACCTCTCGTACGAAGGTGGCCGTGAAATCCATCGGCTGGCCCATGTATCGAGCCAATGCTGCTCGCACGGGCCATGTCGCTGGCAAGTTGAGTGACCAGCTTCACCTCCAATGGGTCTATCATGCCGGTCAGCGGCCCAGCCCAGCCTGGCCTCGCAGTCCTCGGATGCCTTTCGATCGGGCTTATCAAACCGTTATTGCCCAGGGCCAGGTGCTCTTTGGCAGTTCCGCAGACAACACGGTCTATGCACTTCATGCAAAGACTGGAAAAGAGAACTGGCGTTTCGTTACCGATGGTCCGATCCGATTTGCCCCGGCGATCTGGCATGATCGAGCGTTCGTTGCTAGTGATGATGGATTCCTGTATGCATTGAACCTGTCCGATGGCCGCTTGCTCTGGAAAATCCAGGGAGGCGCTGATCAATCGGCAATCCTGGGAAACCAACGACTGGTCAACAAGTGGCCAGCCCGTGGAGGCCCGGCCGTGGTGGGAGACGTTGTCTATTTTGCTGCCGGGATTTGGCCCACGGATGGAATCTACCTGAGAGCCGTGAATGCCCGCACCGGTAAGCAGGTTTGGCTCAATGATGATTCAGGGGCTCGCTACATGGCACAACCTCACGGAGGTGCAGATGCCAAGAGTGGCGTTTCTGCGCAAGGGTACCTGGTTCTCTCTGGTAATTCACTGTTCGTTCCGACGGGTCGTGCTGTACCCGCGGTATTTCATGCCGACAAGGGAACCTTTGCTTACTTCCACCTGCAAAAATTTGGACACCAGGGTGGTGCCCCGACGATGGCCGTGGGAGACATGTTCTTTAATAGCGGGACAGGATTCAGTAGTAGTAGTGGCGAGAAAGTAACCGCCCTCTCCTCCGGGCAGTTGGCCTCCTTGAAGGATGGTATGGTGCATAGCAACGGTAAAGATATGGTTGCTTATCGCTGGGTCGAAGTCGAGAAACCAGACCGCAAGGGAAAGCTGGTCAAGACCAGGGCATTGCAGCCCACCTGGACGGTCAAGAATGTTACGGGGGGATCCGAACTGATTAGCGTCGGTGACCAGGTTGTCTCCGGAGGCCCAGGCCAAGTCGATGTTGTTGATAGCCAGCAGCAAAAGGTTCGTTGGTCTACGAAGGTGGCAGGACAGGCCTATGGACTGGCCGTGGCGGATGGTCAACTCATCGTGAGTACTGACGAGGGTAAGATTTATGCATTCGGTCCGCAGGCAGTGACCACGCCACAAGTGATCGCCAGGCCTCCAGGCGATAACCCGTACGGCGACAATGTCCGTTATGCCAGGCTGGCAGAAGAAATCCTGCAACGGTCAAATGTTCGGGAAGGGTTTGCCCTGGATCTCGGGTGCGGAGATGGTGCCTTGGCCTACGAACTGGCCCAACGCACCCGTTTGCATATTTACGCGGTGGATGAAGATCCACGGATGGTGCAACAGGCACGGGAGAAATTGGCAGCCGCGGGATTGTATGGTGTGCGAGTAACCGTGCAGCAAAGAAAGTTGGACAAGACACAATACCCGAAGTACATGGCGGACCTGATCGTATC
>JAZADA010000147.1:0-14191 GCA_036124135.1 Planctomycetota bacterium
GTTGAGCTGCTTTTCTCAAGGTGATGCTTACTTGGCACCGGTCATCTGGTACGGGATGAAGAAAGCTTCCTCCGGCTTTTGGTTGGTTTTCATCAGGAGCGGCGAGTAGGTGATCACCTGGATCTTGTTTTCTGCAGGCAGGAACTTCAGTGATCGCAGCCATCCATCACCACCGTTAGGTAAACCCTGGTAATCGGTCAGCATTTCGAGCACCTTGCCTCCAGCATCATTCTTGCTGGTTTGAAGCCCGACACCCAGCACGTGTCCACTGATGACGAAGAAGATATTCGGTTCCTTGCGAATTAGTTTTTGCCAGATTTGTTCGCCACTATTGCCGGCGACGTTATAAGACGTTGCACAACCGGTGTCGCGTCCATTGGGTCGCATGTAACAATGAGTCGCCACGATCACGCGGTGGTCCGGGTACTTGCGGCAGATCCCCGCTGCCCACTTGAGGGTTTCATCCCGTGGGGCAAACTCCAGGCTGATCACCATGAACTTCAGGCCGCCCCCTTCGAAGAAGCAGTAGTTGTTGTCATTGTTATCCCCCCGGTGCCCCCCATACCACTTGCGGTCCTGGAAACGCTTTGGTGAGAAAAACTGGTTGTAGAGATTGCTGTTTCGTTCCTTGACGACCATGTCATGGTTTCCAGGGACCATGCTGTACGGCACGACACCATCGAGGATCTGCATGGCCCGATTTGCATTCTCCCATTCGTTTTTCTTGGTTGAAGTCTGTACGATGTCACCCAGGTGGATCGCGAACTTGATGTTGTCCTGCTTGAACTGCTTTCGTATCCAGAGCGTTTGCGCAATGTAAGTATCGGGATACTTTTCCGAGTAATTCTGTGTATCAGGTAAGAGGACAACGGTGAACGGTTTCTTCGCGTCTGCCTCTGCCCCTGGTAAAACGCCGGGAAGTTGGCAGCTAATGGCAACGAGGATAAGAATTAGGATGGCAGGCTTGGATCGAGTGAACATGATTCAGGATTCTCCTGTGAAGGTGACAAGACAGGCACAGCATACTCGATTGTTACCTGGGATTCGATAAGCGCCAGGTAATTATCGCTGGTCGCTAGTCCTTGGCCGGTTCAAAACCATCAAAGGGAGGGCCGGCGTTGGGTGGAAAGCGGTCAAGAATTTTCTGCAGGCGTGCACGCCGCCCTGGAATGACCCGTTCCTGGGAAGTGAAAAGATTCTTCGTTTGCAGCAAGTCACCGGCGTTTCCGTTTCCTGTCGAGATCAGGTAGAACCCTTCCTGGTTGTCGAGCAGGTACTGCCAGTCACGGACCATGCGAAAGGTGCCGATCTGGGAATAGATCCAGTTGCGTTTCTTGAACGGGTCGTCGTCACCGGTGATGCTGGGGACCAGGCTCTTGCCATCCAGCGGAACGTTGGCAGGGAGTTTCGCCCCACTAAGCTCGACGAAGGTTGGATAGAGGTCGGTGAAATCGACCATGTCGCGGGTTGCCAGCCCTGGCTGGGGAACCAGCGAGGGGGCGCGTACGATAAAGGGAACATGCACTCCCCAATCCGCTTTTTGTCCTTTCCCCTTCTTGTAAGGTGTCCCGTTAAGACTGCCCGGGGAAGACGAGCCGTTGTCGCCGGTGAAAATGAGAACGGTGTTTTCCTTGAGCCCTGCCTTGTCGACCGCATCGATCAATCGCCCGACCAGCCGGTCCATGTAGGTAACGTAACCCGCATAGGAGGTGGCCTTGTCCTGGGGTGGATTGTCCTTGTTCAGCGGAGTCGCTCCGAAGGGGCCATGGGTCAGGAGCATCGGGTAGTAAAGGAGAAAGGGCCGGTCCTTGTGGCGGCGGATGAAATCGCAGGCAAAGTCGTTGATCGTGTCGGGGCCATAGGAGACCGTCTCGCGGCGTCCGTTGGTCATGATGTAACCCTTGAAATAACGCTCCTCGGTTTCCGGGAATCCCTGCTCTGCGCCTGGCCAGACACAATGTTCATCAAAACCATGCTGGTCGAGTGCGTCCGGTTGACGTCGTAGGTTATTGATTTGCCACTTGCCGGCAATTGCCGTCCGATAGCCTGCGCTGCGAACCACGCGGGCAAAGGTGGTGAACCTGGTCCATTTCAGCCCGTCGCCCCCCTTGCGTGCGACATCGTAGTGATGAGTCCAACCGTGCCGGAAGGCGTACTGGCCGGTGAGTAGCGTCACGCGGGTCGGCGTACAGATTGGGTTGCACCAGGCCGTCTCGTAGCGAAGCCCTTCTTTTGCCAGGCGGTCGATATTGGGAGTCTGGTGCTTGGCACCATAGCAACTGATCCAGTCCCGCCCCATGTCATCGACCATGACAAAGATAATGTTAGGTCGCTTGGAATCTTGAGCGTTGGTGTCCGCATGGGCCGCGGGCAGGAAGTAAATTACGTTGACCAATAAGAGGGTCACGAGGATAAGGGATCTCTGTTTCATGAGACAGTAAATGTTCCAGGAATGGTGTCATTTGGATAAGAAAGCACTGCTCTGGACTACCAGGTGAACCAGGTCGCGGAATCGATATTTCCGGGTGGCCGCTTGCTGGATGATCCGGTCCAGATCTTCCCGATCCGTAAACGCCAGCTGGCGGCCCAGGGCGTAGGTCATCAGCTTTTCCGTTAGACAGCGCGTAAACTGATCAGGGCGGTCGAGCAAGTACTGGCGAATTCCACCGGGGCCTTCAAAGGCTGTCCCGTCCGGCATCTTGCCAGACGGGTCAATCGGTGTCTTCTTGTTGTAACGAACGCGGTAACGACCGATATGGTCAAAGTTTTCCAGTGCCAGGCCGATCGGATCGATCTTGCGATGACACTCGTTGCAGGTGGCAATGGTGCGATGCTTGGCCATTAACTCGCGAATCGTCGTCACGCCGCGGGTGTCTGGTTCTACCGGTTGCACGTCCGGCGGTGGCGGAGAGGGGGGCGTTCCCAGCAGGTTTTCCAGGACCCAGACGCCCCGCGAGACGGGCTGCGTCTCCACGCCGTTGGAAGTCAGTGTCAGGATGCTGCCGTGGCCGAGTAATCCACCCCGCCGAGCCTCTGGCTTGAGCGTGACACGTTGAAACGTTTCTTCGGTAACTCCCTCGATTCCATAATGGCGGGCCAGGGCCGGATTGACGAACGTGTAGTCCGTGTCAATGAATTCCAGGATGCTCTGGTTCTGCCCTAGTAAGTGATCGAACAATAACTGCGTTTCCTGCCGCATGGCCGCTTCCAGGTTGTCGCTGTAATAGGCCTTGTTGGACGCCGGATCGGGTGGCATGGTCCCCAGCTTGCGGAGGTTGAGCCATTGCCCGAGAAAGTTGGTTGAAAAGGCGCCTCGCTTGGGATCGTCGAGCATGCGATCGACCTGCTGCCGCAAGGTCTTTGGATCCCGTAGTTTTCCACTGGTCGCTACCTTGAAAAGTTCATTGTCCGGCATGGAACTCCAGAGGAAGTAGGAGAGCCGCGTGGCCAGTTCATAATCAGTCAGTTTGGCAACCGCCTGTTGGCCTTCCTGCGGTTCCACCAGGTAGATAAAACCGGGCGAAGCCAGGATTCCTTTCATGGCCAGCTTGGCTGCTTGCCAAAAATCCCCGGACTCTTCAAACCGTTTGTCGGCGAGCAGCAGGTACGGTTCCAGTCGCTGGGGGTCAGCCGGCCGGCGGTAGGCGAAGGCGGCAAAACGTATGAGCGACTTGCGCAAGTCGCTGGCCGTCGGTTTCTCGGGGAGATTGCTGAAAAAGCGTGCCGTGCCGGGTAAGGGCCATTGGGCGTAATGTGGCCCTTCCAGTTCCAGGCGATGTAGTCGCAGTTCCGGAGCCGAACCCATGTACATCTCGACCGGGTTGCGTGCCAGTGGAACCGTGTCTTCCGGGAAGTACCTGGGGAAGACCTTGCGCATGATTCGTTTTTGCGAGCCACGGGGGCCGTTGGCCCATTCCACGGCAAATTCATAACCCTGCTGAAGGAATCCACGCACTTCAACGTCAACCGGTTCATTGTCGCGGATTTCGTATTCCCCGAAGGTCCGCGTGGCGACTGTCCCCAGGTTCCGGTTGACCACCAGTACCCGGATGCGAGGTGGTTCGGTCGGATCGTAGCCCAGGCCCTCCAACTCGTAACGATGATCTTTCCAGCGGACCGTGTTGGCACGGACCCGAAAGATATACTGGCCATCGTTGCTGACTCCGCGGAACTTGTTCTTTACATAGGCCCGGGTGAACTGGTCTCGTACCAGTGCCCGTTTGAAACCACGGGGGTCATCATGCCCGCCGCCGTGGATCTGGTTGCCGACAGCGACGATCTTTTTGAGTGGCGGTCGAGGGCCGGGGCGAATCGCCTTGTCGAGGATTTTTTCGGCCGCTTCCAGGTACTGGGCCAGCAGGAAATCGGACGTCAGCAGCCCCTCGCCAATGTTGTCAAATCCGTCCACTGAGTTGTCGGCCGGAAAGGCAATCGTGGGATCGAAGTCCGACATGTTCATTTGGAACAGGTCGCGGACGGTGTTGAAGTACTCGGTCCGGTTAAGTCGTCGTAAGATTACTTTTCCTGCACTGCGGCGGGCAGCCTGGCGGGCCTCGGCCATCGTCCTGGTGAGGAGAGCAACGATCCGCTTGGTTTCTGCCGCGGCTGGTTGCTTGGCATCTTCAGGAGGCATTTCTCCCAGGTTGAGCTGATCCAGGATCTCTTGCAGGAGTTCGCCATTTCGTGGTTTGCTAAAGTCGAATGTCAGCTGGTCGAAACGCCGCTCCCCCTGTTGCTTCTTGGCACCGTGACAGCCCATGCAGTATTGCTTCAGGAAGGGGCGCACCTGGGCCTGGGGATCCTCCTCGGCAGCCACTCCCGGTACCGCCATCACTAGCGCGGCCGACAGGACGAGGATTGGCTTGGTGAAGTTGTTGAAGATCATCGTTTCGCCTGTATCAGGAAAGAACGTTATTCAGGTTGCCATTGCTGCTGGCAAACTGATCCGTCTCGATGCCGAATTGCTGCAGTAGTGTGACATACAGGTTGCTCAGTGGCGTTCCGTTATTTCCCTGCTTGGGAAAGGTGTGATGTTGACCGTGCTTAAACCCGCCGCCGGCGACCAGTGCCGGGACGTTACGGCTGCTGTGCGAACTGGCGTTCCCCATGCCGCTGCCCAGCAAGAGGACCGTGCTGTCCAGGAGGGGCTGGCCATTGACGTCCTTGGTTTTCTTGAGCCGGTCGATGAAACCAGCCAGTTGCGACAGGTAATAGTTGTCGATGATCTGTAGCTGGGCAATCTTCTCGGGGTTTTGACCATGATGGGTGAGCGTATGATATCCAAGCGTGATGCCGTCGAAGGTGAAGTGACGATTGCCACCAGGCATCTGGTAGACCATGACCCGGGTCGACTCAGTTTGTAACGCCATCACCATCACTTCAAAGAAGAGTGACATGTCGTAAGGATAGCTGGTTTGCGGTTGGTCCTCATCGACCCTGGGGCGTTTGGCCTTCGGCTTGGGAATGTTGATCCATTCCTTGCGACGCACCAGTTTTCGTTCGGTCTCGCGCACGGCTGTCAGGTATTCCTCAAGCTTGTTGCGATCCTGGGTTGCTAGCTTATTTTTAAGAGAACGGGAATCATCCAGCAGTAGATCGAGGAGACTGCCGTTATCGCTGAGCGATTGCCGCTGGCGTTGCTTGTCCTTCTCGCTGTCTTCAACGAACAGCAAGTTAAAGAAACGGTCTGGTGTCGGCACGGATGGAATCGGGATGCCAGCCCGGGTGTAGGAGATCGGGGCACCGTTTCCGGTCACCAGCGAGGGGAACCGAGTTTCACTGCCGATCTGTTCAGCGACCAACTGGTCGAGAGAGAAAAGCTTGCTGCGATCTCCGTTGGCGTCGGCCGCCTTGATGCCGTTGAGCAGTGTGCGGGTACAACCGTGCCCACCACCCACGTCGGGATGGTCCAGTTGCGAGAAGATGGAAAAATCTTTTCGATGTCGAGCGAGGGCCTTGAGGCTGTTTGGCATGGCGTACTGGTTGCCGGTCTGCTGTGGGAAAAAGCCTTCCGGGTTGAGTCCATAGTCCGGGGCGACACAGACAAAGTTGCGAGCCTTTGGGGGGGCACCGTCGGCTGCCCTGGTTGGGGCGGGGTGTAATGATTCGAGTGCGGGAATAGCGAGCGAAAGCCCGAGGCCACGCAGGAAGCGACGGCGGTCGATTCGGGATGGATGGTTGGCTGTCATGCGATGACTTTCTGTGAGTAAACCAGGATAAGTTTAGTATAGCCGAACCGGTTGTCGGTAGAGAGGGGAAATGCGTGGCTGGGGCAAATCGCTCGGTTTACCGCTCAAGGTCACCGTTGTTCGTCGGCATACTGGAACAATTGACGCTGCATGAAGCTCTCAAACGTTCTGCTTTTTGGCTCCGTGTTCATCAGGACGATGATGCCAACGCCATCCCGCGGCCGGTAGCCCATGTAGGTCGACACGCCGGGGTCTCCCCCGTCATGGCCGAGGACCTTATGGCCAGCTGCCTTGGAAAAGTACCAGGCCAGCCCTTGCTTGGGCGCGACCTCGGGGAACACGATTTTTCGCATTTCCTGCACGGTTTCGGCGCGGAGTACCCGCGTTTTTCCCAGCTCGCCATCCCTGGTAAAGCAGATCAGGAATTGCGCCAGCTGAGTTGCCGTGATTCTCAGGGTGCCGGCCGGGTAGTCGAGGTAACCGTGGTGACCGAGTTCCTTGAGTTGGCCGCTTTTCCTCCTCAGCCCATAGGGCATCGCTATTTTGGTTCGATCCATTCCAGCCAGGCGAAACTGGGCACCGCTGATCCCGAGCGGCTGAAAGATCTCTTGCTCGCAAAGCTTTTCAAACGGGATGGTGGCCACGACTTCTGCAGCGTAGGCAGCCAGGGCAACGGCGACGTTCGAATACTGTTCCTTGCTGCCAGCGACCCACTTGTAGTAGTTGCGTTTTGAGTTGTAATACTTGCCGCTTGGCTTGAAGTAGTTAGCCAACGAGCGGCCAAGCGACTCGGGAAAATCACCATTTTTGACCCAGTGTTCTTCCAGCATGTTCCAATTGTCTCGGATGCCAGAGGTATGGGTCAGAAGGTGCTTCATGGTGATTGGTTGGGTGGCATGTTGCGGATTACGAATGGAGAAAGGAAGAATGGTATCCAGGTCGGTGTCGAGCGAGAGCTTGCCCTTCTCCACCAGTTTCATGATTGCGCACGCAGTTACGGTCTTGGAAATAGATGCCACCTGGAAGAACGTTTGCTCGGTGACTGGCTGCTTCTGCTCAATATTGGCCCAGCCATAGTTGCCGCTCCAAAGGATCTTGCCATCCTTGATAACGACGGCAGCCAACCCGGGAATGCGAGCCGCTTTCATCTACTTGAGTATCCCCCGGTCGATTTCCTCGGGGTTTTCTGGTCCGGGTAAGTTGCTGAACAACTGGTCGAGCGTACTGGCCGCTGGCTGGCTGCCAGGCTGGGACTGTGCCAGGCTATTCGTGATCGCGCCGATCCAGAGGGTTAGGGCCAGGAGCAGTAGATGCGCATGTTGATTTTTCATGGACTATTTTCGAGCGTTGCTTTTAGTGTGAATGATGTCGAGAGTCGCCGAAACTCTGTTTCCAGCAATGATTGGTCAGGAGGCCACTCTTGTGATCTGGTTTGCCTGTCTCCCTCTTTCCCCACATGAACCTCTTACGGCCCGCCATTGGTTCCTGCAAAACACCAGAGGTTGCCGGCGAAATCATGGACAAAAAGGAGGTTTCCACAGGCCGTGGGGGCTGCCTTGATCGGCGTGCCAAGCCGGTACTCCCACTGGAGTTGTCCCTGGCGGTCAACCGCTCGAATGGAGGTGTCGTCGTGGCCAAAAAAGGCATGGTCACCAGCAATCAATGGAGTTGAACTGCCGCCAATTGCCTGACGCCGGGAACGCAGGAAACGGTCCGCCTCGCGTCCACAATTAACTTGCCAGAGCACCTTGCCCGTGGCCAGTTCGAGCGATCGGAAATTGGTGCCGTTGACCAGTAACTGGTCGTCCCACACGATGGGGATCGGGTTCTGGTAGCCAGCGTTCGCAAAGGGTGTCTGCCAGACTAACTCGCCAGTCTCTTGCATACGGGCGCAAATGCCACCTGAGGAAGTGAAGTAGAGCTTGTCCCCGTGCAGTAATGGCGCTGAAGTTGAACGTGAATTCTCTGTATATTTCCAGGCGGTTTTACCCGATGACAGTTCGAGGGAGGCTCCCGCCCCACGGGCAATTGTAAACATGCGGTCATCACTGACCGTGGCGAAGGCGGCATAGGAGCCGACGTTGCTGTCGAGCGAGCGAATTTGCTTTCCGCTCGTGTAATCCAGCAGGTACTGGATGCGGGTCCAGTCACTGACCAACAGTCCGGCAGCGGTTGGCACGGCAGGCGTGTTATTGATGGCCAGGGGGCGTCCCTTCTTGTAGTCCGCATTGATTTGTGTGACCCACCTCGCATTGCCGGTCTGTGCATCATAAGCGGCTACCCAGCCTTCGGCAGTGATCGTGTAGACGGCTCCCTCGTGGACAGTTACCGGACCACGGATGTCACCGTGAGGTGAGGGAGCTTTCCAGATGGTTTTTCCCGTCTTGGCGTCCAGGCACAAGATGCCGGCACCAGGTGCATGAGCATTCGGATTTCCGACCGATACGTAGACACGGCCTCCCGCGGTAACGGGCGAGTTGTGCAGCACGTGACGACTGCCCGTGTGACTGACCCAGAGCGGCATCAAGGGCAGTTTGGGTCCGGTCTTGAGTCGGCGGGCTGGAGTTCCGCCCAGGACCCAGGGGATTTCACCGTCGACAGCCGGCCGGGCGACCTCGATGCTGTCAACCGTGATGTCCTGCGAGCGTTCCCATGTCTTGCCCGTGACGTCGGTGGCCACCAGGGCGCATTGCCATTTGCCAGCTTCTCCCGGTGTAAAGGAGCCGTGCCACGACCAGTCCCCCTGCTGGGTCAGCGGCTCCCGGATGGTCTTTCCGGAGGGGCTGGTCCAGGTGCAGGTGACGGATTTAACCAACAGGGCCGAGTCGTAGGCCAGTACGACCAGGGGCTGACGGTCAGCGTGGGTTTGTTTTCCTGGGGCCAGTAGTTTCAAACGTTTGTACTGTCCGGAGACGCGCAGGTGCGAGGAGACGTTCCGTTCTGCATCGACAAATGTCCAGCGATAGGTCCGTGAGTAGGCGCCCCAGTCACCTCCACGAGCCGGGGCACTGTTCATTACCGGGATTCCCTGTCGGCTGCCGGCATGGACCACGTGGTAATGCGCACCAATTTGTGCGATGACGTTGATTCCTTCTTTCTTGCGCTGGTCGAACCAGGCCGGGTCAAGTGGGTAATGTGAGACAGCGATCACCGGGGTTCCTGGAGCCAATGATTTCAGGTCGGCCGTGATCCAGTCCTGTTGGCGTATCCTGGCCGGGGATTGCAGGTAGCCGGTCTCGGTTACCAGTTGAACAAAGTGGACGCCACCGTAGTTCCAGGAGTAGTAGGGTGGGCCAATGCGTTGTTCGAAACTGACCGTGCAACGCGGATCGAGGCAGTTGCCGTCGTGGCCACCAAATCCCTCGTAGACCGGGATTCTTGAAGAGCGGCGAATATAATCGTACATGTCCCATTCGAACTGGCTGCCATTCATCGTCAGGTCACCGGCGGTAACCAGGAACGCGGGGCCACCCGGTGCCGAAGTGATCTGGGCGTAATCCTTGGCCGTCGGGAGCATCTGGTGGTGGGCGGTAAACTGGCTGTCGCTGCTGGAAATGAACCAGAAATCTTCTTGGGCTGATTTGGGATCGGCCTGCAGGCCAAAACGGATCGAATATTCGGCCCGGTTTTCGTCGTAGGGAATGCGAACGTAAAAGCTGCCTGTCAGCCGATAGCCATTGGGCCGGGTGAGCGTGATGAAGCGATGGTGAGGCTTGTCGTCAAACCGGAGGACGAAACTGAATTCGCCGTTGCTGTCGGTCTGTTCCAGTCGCTGACAGTCGCTGACGGTGATGTTAGCCAGTCCTTTTTCGTTGGCCTCCTGCTTGCCATTTCCATTGGTATCGAGAAACGCCTTGCCGCGGATCGTGGCGATGCGTGGGACGGCCTCGGCCAACGGCGGTTCGGGACGCTGGGGAATCAGCTTTTGTACCCTGGCCAGTTCCTCGCTGCTGAAGCCTCGCAGTAAATCGGTCGTCGTGGTCAGGGGCGGCTCGTTGAGCACCGGTCCGGGCGGATTTTGGGACTGGGCGTGCAACGCAGGAATGCCGACCATCAAGAGCACGATTACCTGGAAGCGATATAGAGAATGATGGGTACTCATTGGAATTTGTCCCTGTGGGATGGATGGTCGTCGAGGGCCCTGTGTTGCTGGAATCGTGTGTTGCTCGCGGGGGCCTGGTAACGCACGAAGTGCCAGCGAGCTGTGGTGCTGATTCTAACATGCTTTAACAAGGCGTGTTTGCGGTTAAAGAGAAAAACCGATGTCGCCGCGTAGCCAAGAGGATTAAAGCCACTACAGTTGGTGATGTTATGGTCGTGACGAAGCGATCCCCTCCTGGAGGGTCTGTCCCAGGTTCAACGTGATGACCTGGCCATCAACCTCTACCAGCGCCAGTCGTGTCTGGATATCGATGACTCGAACCTGGTGAGCAGTGACCTGGAGGGTGTTGCCCCGGTGGAGCACCTGGGTATCCTGGCTGGGTCCCGTGGAGAACCAGGCTGTGGCCTTGCCAGCACCATCAAAGGTGATTGCGGTGAGCATCACGGTGCCTAGTGTTTCTGCTGCGTCCCTGGAAAAGATGTTGCGGCGAACAATCGACAGGTAATCCCTCAATTCGCGTTGGCCCAGTCGTCCCGCGTTGCCGCTGGAGAGTTCATCTTGTCGCTCGCAACCGGCGAGGCCCAGGGCCTCAATGCTCATGATGACATCCAGTTGGCTACCGCCAGCACGCGGGGTCAGGGTCATGGAGCGAATCTTGTGCAAGTGGCCAGCCTGGTAAAACTGATAGAGAAAGTTAGTGACTTGTTGCAACGTACCGCGCCCCCTCAGGGCGAAAGGATAACGGGTATAGATTGTCCGGTTTTGACCCGAGGTGCGACTTTTCCTGGAAACAGGCACGGGAGGGGCCGCATCAATCCCTGGTTGCGTTAGCTTGACGGTTTTGACCAGGCTTAATAGCCAGTCCTGGTAGCGTGACTGGGCCAGTTCCTGGCGATAGGGAAGCGAGTATTGCTCGAGCGTTGCCAGCCTGTCAGGTGCCTCTGCGAGGGAAAAAATTAAATCCTGGGTCTGGTTAATTTTCTGGTTGAGATTGTTGGCTTCACGTTCCGCCGTGCGGGCGGGACCAACGATCAGGTGCCGGTAGGCCATGTCACCGAAATAGAGGACTCCCACGGCGATCATGATCGTCAGCAGGAAACGAGTTCGACTATTCATCAGCCTGGCCCCCTGTTGCACTCGGGACCGTTCCAGGTAACTCGCTTTGCTTCGGCGACTCCAGTGGAACTGTCGGGGCCTTGAACGTAACACGCGTGTCGAAAGTCCAGGGAAGTTGTTGTTTCTCGTCACCACCGCTGACACGCTTGCTGCTGACCGAGTGTTTGTGAGCGCGGATCGCAGCCTCCAGTTCCGAAATTACCTCCGGGGAGCGTACCTGGACAGCCAGGTCAATCAGCCCGTTTCCGCGGTTGTCGCTGGACATGGTGATCTTCCGAATGAGTGCCTTGTCGGGGGCTGGTAAGCTCATGGAGAGTCGTTGGAGTTCATTGAGCCAGGTAATATCGTCTTTCAGACATTGATTAACGTCCTGGACACTGTCTTGGATATTGAGTACCTTGTTCGCTCGCTTGATAAGTTGGTTGAGTTTTGCCTTCTGGTCGGTGATAGATTCTTCTGCTTGCCGTTGGTGACTGATGGACAGGTAGCCGGCTGCAAGCAGGAACGCTGCCGCGGTAGCTCCGGCGAAGGCAAGCTGCCGCCAATGTCCGCGGGCCCGGGGCGGTTGCCGTGGATGAACCATGTCGACCGGAAGCTGGCTGGCCTGGCGGGCCGAGGCGATACCGATCAGGTTCGCATAGCGACACGACTGGTCAATATCCGCCTGCAGGACGACCAGTTCCAGTGGGTTGATGATCGAGACCTCGGTTGCCAGTGATTGGGAGAGTGACTGGGCCAGCTTTTTCTGGTCGCTCATGTCACCGACGAGATAGATTTGAACCGGGGCATCCGTGGCGACGTGAGCCACCGCGAGCGTGCGACGGATTTCTGCGGTCAGCCGTTGCGGCTGAATGGGTACGTGGGGATCCGGGGCCGGCAGGGAACGGAAAAGGATCGCCTGCTGATCGACCAGCACGGAGAACTCGATGTCATAATCCGAGATCGAGATGACCAGTGCCGTGGAAGCCGGCGGGGGTACGAGTTGCGCCAGCAACTGGGCTGATCCCAGGCCACCGAACGTGACTCCGAGCAAGTCCATCTGGACAGATTTGAAGCTCTCGGTCAGTTGCTCGATAAAGGCTGTCTCCACGGAGAATGCCAGCACACTGGTGTTGTTGTCCGTTTGGGATGTGACCAGGAAATCCGTGATGCGAGGCGTGGTGTTGTCTTCCAGTTCAAGGGCGATTGCATTGCCAACCAGTTGAGTGATTTCTGCTTCCGTTGCCGGTGGCAGGGTGAGGTCCGAGACATCCATGTGGGATCGTGGCAGTAGCAGGACAACGTTTCGACAACGAATGTTGAGCTTCGCCAGGTGTTGCTGAAGTTGCTCGGCGGGAGGTGCGCCTGGTGCGAGTTCCAGCGAATCTGCTGAGACGACTACCGGGCGAGAGGATCCCGTGTCCACGACCATGTAGCGGCAGGTGGGAGATGTCCACTGAACAAAAAGAACAGTCTTCGGCGGCTTGAATCGATTCCACATATCATCATTCTAATTAGTGGTCGTTCGGAAATCGTTGCTTCTGGGCCATTTAATTGGCGATAATTCGCGAAAATGCACCCTGTTAGCAGAGGGGCCGGTCGCATCGATGACGGCTTCACAGCGGTAGAGGGAATCGGTCCCGGTAGATTGTCCCTGGAACTCGGCACGGAATACATCCCCACCCGCGTTCAGGTAAGGCAGTAGTTGTCGCATCTCCTGCTGGTTAACGATACCCTCGGCCATTAACCAGATGGGATGATAGCGAAGCGGTGCGCCACCATCCGCGATCGATCGAGCAGCCATGATTTTTTCGACCAGTGATTGATCCATGCCCGGGATGGCCAGCAGAACACCAGGGGAGGCTGCATTGATATTAATGCGGCCTGCCACGCGTTTCGCTTCTTGAACGGTTGCCTGGTCAAAAAGAGCAGGTAACTGTGTTGGCATGAGTGCCGGATCACTGCGAAACGGACTAAGGACATTCACCGTCTTCCCATCCTGGGGGATCTCGATACTGGCATCGATCAGGTCCAGGATGCTCTTGATCTGGAATCCTGCTGGTTGCGTCAGGTCCAGCGTGATTTGCTGTGATGATATCCCGGCGGTTGTCGCTTCGCCCTTGCCGTACTGCCGGTAGAGCACGATAAACTGTGCCCATGGTAAGGGCATGCGCTGAACCAGTTGCTGGTAGAGTAGACCCAGGTCGGAACCATTCAGGAAAATGCGTGGGACACCATTTCGAGAGTGGTTTCTTTCCGCGCTGTAGAGCGTCAGGTGTTCTTGCCAGGCTGCCAGTGTCGCATTCAGGTCGGTAGGTGAGTTACTGCCGTCCGGCCGATTATCCTGGATACGATCATCCTCAAGCGATTCCTGGACCCCCCGGACCAGCAGGAGTTCTGCCAGGCTTGCTGGCAGACGGTTGCGTGGCTGCCAGCGCTCATAGTCCGCAGCCTCGGCGCCGTAAGCCCTGGCCTCGGAGTCCGAATCGATCCAGTCCAGGATTCCATCGGCAACCTCAGCAGTCATTCCTGGTATTCGCAGGAGTGTTTCGTGTGCGGATCCGGGAGAGATCCTGTCCCACTCGATCAGCATTCCCAGGTGAACCTTGGTTGATTCGTCACGCGCTGAGGGGCCCTGGGAATCCTCGGTACCAAGAGGCACAGGACTGGTGACCAGGAATCGTGGGCCATCGACCTGGTCCCCGGGTTGCCGGGGATCCAGCAGGATACCGGCTCCCGGCTCGGTGATGTTGCTGCGTTCGATCAGTGATTGACGTTGTTGCCGCGGTGCCTCCAGGATCGCCGA
>JAZADA010000148.1:0-3382 GCA_036124135.1 Planctomycetota bacterium
CGACGACAGCTCGCATTAAATCAGTTGGCCAAGGCATTGCCTGGGATCGTGGGCAATTTAAAGACAGCGGCGACTGTGATACCGAAAGACCAGGAAGTGGTGTTGGTTCGCCAACAGTTTGAGCAACGGCTGGGAAAGCTGTCCCAGGATAGCAGCGAGGTGACGCGGTTGCTGTCCGCTGCCGATGCCATGGCGAAGGAATCTTCCCGGCAAATGACTGAACTACAGCCCCAAGTTGCTGCCACCAAGAAACAACTGGCCGAGATCACGCCCAGGGCAATGGAAGCCAAGCAGCGGTTCGAAACAACGCAGGCTGCATTGCGATCTGCCGAGGAAGAACGAACGGCTGTTTATGACAAGATGCTGGTCGCCTGGGAACGGCGCTTTGGTGTCGGTGCTCTCAAGCCAATGACTCCTGAGCAAATGGCCTGGAGTATCATGCAGGTGCTGGGTGTCATCGAAAAGCAACGAGTTGCCTCCGAGGCCGAACTCAACAAGAAGAGTCCGTTAACGGATGAGGCGAAAAAGGATCCGACCAAGCTGGCGGATCGAGAGAAACAACTGGAAGCCGCGGTGTACGCTAAACTAAACAGCCACGTGAAATCTTTCGTGCAGTTGTTTGGTGCCGGTGCCGGACAACCGCAGGGTGAATTCTTTGCCACGGTCGACCAGGCTCTATTCATGGCCAATGGAGGCCTGGTTCGCGGTTGGTTGACTCCAGGTGGAGGGAATTTAGCGGACCGTCTAAATAAACAAACTGACCTGGCAAAATTTGTCGAAGAACTTTATGTCACGATTTTTTCACGGCTTCCGACCGAGCAGGAAACTGCCCAGGTGACACAGTATTTGAATGATCGTGGAAAAGAGCGTCCCCAGGCGATCCAGGAAATGATGTGGGCCCTGGTAACGTCTGTCGAATTTCGATTCAATCACTAGTAGAATGAGCGAGCTCAATTGTTTGAGGAGAAACAATAATGAAGTGTAAATATGCTTGTGGTTCCCCGGAACACCTGGTTGCTCGTCGTCAGTTCATGGGCGGCATGGTCGCGGCCACGGGTTCCGTGGTGGGTGGTCTTGGCTGGTTAGCTCAACCAGCGGCGGCTCGTCGACTGCGCAAAGATCAGAAACGTGTCCTGGTCGTTAATATGGCGGGTGGGCTCAGCCAGCTCGAAAGCTGGGATCCCAAGCCGAAAACCGCGACAGGTGGACCATTCCGCGCTATCAATACATCCGTGCCTGGAACCCAGTTGTGCGAGTTGTTGCCGTATACAGCCAAGCAGATGCATCTGTTGTCGATCGTCCGTAGTATCAATACGCGCGAGAATGACCATGGTAAGGGGCGCCACATGATGGAGACTGGCCGACGCCCGACACCAGCTGCCCAGTACCCAAAGTTGGGTGCCGTGGTTGCCAAGGGGTTGGAAGGGCAAGGTTCCTCGTTGCCAGGTCATATCCTGGTATCGAATGGTGGAGGAGGTACTCGTAATAATGATGCTGCCTACCTCGGTCCGAAATATGCCAGTATTACCGTGGGTGGTAAGCCACCTCAGAATTCAGCACGATCGGGTGACTTGTCCAAGGTGATTGATTTACAGCGGAATGATTTTCGCCGGCGTGTTAATAGCCAGTTCCAGTTGCGTCGCCGAACGGCCAAGACGGATGCCTACACGGAGAATTACGAGCAGGCCCTGCAACTCATGGAAAAACGGGATGTGTTTGATGTCTCCAAGGAACCGGCAAAAGACCACGATCGCTATGGCAAGCATGATTTCGGTAAGCACTGCTTGCTGGCAAGGCGATTACTGGAGAACGATGTAAGCTTTGTCCAGGTTACCCACTCGAACTACGATACCCATAACGAGAATTTTAATTTTCACCTGGAACAACTGGGTGAGTTCGACAGGCCGTTTGCCACTCTCGTGGCCGACCTGGAGGATCGTGGCTTGCTGGACAGCACGTTGGTCGTGGTGTTGTCCGAATTCGGTCGCACGCCGAAGATTAATCCGCGTTATGGACGTGATCACTGGGGAACCGCATGGTCCATTTGCCTGGGCGGTGCGGGTATCCAGCGTGGAGCCGTGATCGGTAAAACCAATGATCAAGGAACAGCGGTTGCTGATCGAGAGGTCGATCATGGGCATCTTTTCCACACCTACTTGCAGGCAGTGGGCCTGGATTCGACGGACACGTTTGACGTGGGAGGTCGTCCGGTACCCCTGGCAGATCCCGCCTATAAACCGATCGAGGAATTGCTCGTATGAGCAGGGAAAACCAGTTGTCGGCAGATAAGATCGATCCCAAGGCTTCCCACGTGGCAACGCAATGGAAACATGGTCGCCCCATGATTTCCTGTCGGTTTGATCCCACGGGTGAATACCTGTTCGGTGCCTCGGAAGACAACATGATCGTGCGCTGGGAAGTGGCGACTGGTAAAAAAGTCGTCATGGAAGGACATGATACCTGGGCCCGGGGTATTGCTTTCTCGCCGGATGGAAAAATCGTAGTTACCAGTGGTTATGATGACCGCTTGATCTGGTGGAATGCTCGCGAGGCTCAACCAAAACCGATTCGGACAGTCGTCGCGCACGACGGTTGGATTCGTACCATCTCGGTTAGCCCGGATGGGAAATGGTTGGCCAGTGGGGCCAATGATCGGCTCGTCAAACTCTGGGATCTTCAAGATGGCAAGATGGTACGACAGTTCGTTGGCCATGAAAGCCATGTTTACAGTACCCTGTTCCATCCTGATGGTCAGCACCTGTTGAGTGGTGACTTGAAGGGGCAGGTGAAACAGTGGGAAGTCTCCAGCGGTAAACAGATCAAGACGTTTGATGGTAAGGCACTCCATACCTACAATGGCGGCCAGGGCGTGGATTACGGGGGAGTTCGCAGCCTGTCCTTGAGTTCCGATAGGAAGTTCCTGGCCTGCGCCGGCCTGCACAAGGCTACCAACCCGCTGGGAGCAGTGAACGAACCGTTGGTCATGATCTTTGACTGTGAATCAGGGAAAGTGGTCAAGTCACTCATCGGTACGGGCATCAAGGGCATTGCCTGGAGAGCCATGTATCATCCCAATGGTTTGCTGGTGGGAGTTTCAGGTGGCAGTGGTGGAGGTTTCCTTGTTTTCTGGAAACCGGACCAGGAAAAAGAGATTCATAAGTTGAAACTGCCGGATACGACTCGAGAAATGGATCTTCACCCGGATGGGATTCGAGTTGCCACGGCTCATTTCGACGGCCACGTGCGGATCTGTAGGATGGCTGCCAAGGTGACATGAGTTCCCCAGGGGGCCCCACTGTTACTAACTTGTTACAGCACGCGTTGGCGTTGCACCGTATCATGAGTCGATAAGCTGGGACGGGCAGTTTGGTCCGATTCCGCG
>JAZADA010000149.1:0-6354 GCA_036124135.1 Planctomycetota bacterium
CTTGTCACCCTTCTTGTCGCGACGCACGTGAACACCACCAAGCCAGTTACCCATCATGCTGACCGCCCGCATCTGCATGCTGAGTGTCAACTCGTAGCCATAACGTGCCTTGGCCCAGCTGTCACCATCCTTGACAAATTTCTCCAGGATCTGGTTTCGATGAAACGTGGCCAGTTCAATCTGGTCCTGGGCATAGGCCAGTGGATTGGATCCCAGGTCGTAACGACGTGCCAGGGGATCAGGACCGGACGTATCCTCGTCAGTGGCATACTGTAATTCCGGCTCAGATACACGATCCAGGATCGGCTTCAAGTCAGCGGACTGGGTGTAACCGTATTCAATCGCCCAGTAATCATAGGGACCGATTCCCATCATCGTGTAGTCCCCCTGCCCCTTCTTCGCCTCCGAACGAATGTTGGTGGGAGCATAATCCATCACCGAACCACTCCAGGGTGTTTTTCCCTTTAACTCGGCACCGTTAATCTTCTCGTAGGAGTAAATACTGGTTCCCTTGAAGTTATGTCGCAAGCCCAGTGTATGCCCCACTTCATGGGCCACCAGGTGTGACAACAGGGGACCGATGAAAGATTCAGGCATGCCGTCCAACGTCGGCTCATCCTTCTTGGCCGGCTCCTTTTTCTCTTCCTTTTTCTCTTCCTTCTTCTCTTCCTTCTTCTCTTCCTTTTTCTCGTCCTTGTCCTTGTCCTGGGCTTCAGCAGCCAGGGCAATAGCATGGTTCATGCGCATGATCGCCACGTCCAGGGCCATCCCCTCGGCAGCCAGGCACATTCCATTAACCTGGCTGGTTCGACCAACCAGGCCGTCATACGGATCATCGCCCAGCAGCGGCGTCTTGACCTGGGTCAACGGATCACCCCCAAAAGGTAGATGCCCCTGTTCCGCCATTTTTTGCTTCAGGTATTCCCGCTGCGAGGCGGGGGCCAGGCGAATCCGGGGATCCCAATCGGGATGCGTACCCAGCCAAGCCAGGGTCTCGGCGTTAAATCCATCCATGGCGATCTTGGGCAAGAGTTTCTCGAACTCAAAACGAAAGTGACGAATCCATCCATCGGTCAAAACGATATCCGCATCGAGGATCTCACCGGTCATGGGATTCACGCGACTGGGCCCAATTGCCGTGCCAATATCATTGTTCAGCCAACGCACGAAGTTGTAACGAACATCTTCCGGGTCCTTGTCCATGTGAGCCCCGGTTTGCTTGTCCTGGTAGTAAACTTCGATCGCACTGGAAATACCAACTTTTTCAAAAGCACTATTCCAGCCAAGGATTCCTTCTCGCACCCAACGACGGTAACGCACGGGCGTCGTGTGCTCAATGTAAAACACGATCGGGTTTTTTGGAGGACTGACCTTGAGAGACGAATCTCGCTTTTCCAGGTGCCATCGGTTGATGTACCGCACGCGGGTTTCATCGTCCGTGTACTTACCGTAATCACTGTAAGAGGTTGTGAAATAACCGATCCGCTGGTCTGCCTTTCGTGGCTTGTACGTCGACTTGGTTGGAATTTCACTGATCGAATAATGCAGGGTCTGCAACTTGCCGACACGGGTTGGTACTTCAAAAGCAACCTCGATATTGCTGGGAAATGCCTTGGCTTGCTTGATCGAAAACAGGGATGCAAACTCCCGGTTCACCACGTTCGCTCCAAAAAACTTGGAAGCCTTGGAAACCAGCAACATGTCCAGGTCAATCACGGGACCACCACCGGGACCCATGGTCATGATGGGCATGTCCAGGAGGATCGTGTCCGTGAAGAGTCGCCGTACCGAGGAAAGAGATTCTGGATCACCCGTCGATCGAATCCCCAGGTCCGGCTTGATCAAGGCCAGGCGATTGTTGTAACGTCGCCAGTAGACAAACATGTCACCTGACTGCAGGCCGGCAAAACGGTCACCGCTGGCAATCGTCAAGGCAATAAAGTACTTGGAGGTGGCGTAGTTGGGCGGCAGTTCTGCCAGGACCTGTCCTTCCTTCTTACGGACCCAAAGGGTGTAGAGACTACGTGCTCCATCAGCCGTGGAAACGACCTTTTCGTAACCATTCAGTACCTGGGCATGAGGAGGAAACGCGGGCTTGGGCTTGGCTGGCGCTGGATCCTGGGCCTGTACCAGCACGCTTCCCAGCAACACCATGGATAACGTAACCACCGACACGAGCCCGTATTTGATCATCTTCATCATCTCTCCCTCAAACCACCAGGACACTCATACTCAAACCGACTATGAAGCCGATTCCAGGACATTTCACTTCTAGAGAACTGCCCCAAGGATACCCCAGAAATTGGCTGCTTACAGCCACCAACCGGATGGAAAATAGGTAGTTTGGTAGAACTTTGCGGATTTAAGCCACTACGCCCGGAAAAAGCCTGTTATTCCCTATCTTGCCCGGCTGGGGAAGGAGCGGAAAGGGCGTGCAAAGGCCTTATAGCCGACAGAACCACTCCAAGCGAAACAGCAGGTCCACCGGCTCTTCCTACCGTGCCAGCGCTCGCAATTCAGGCAAATCAAACCACTCCAACAAGCCAAAGCAATACAGTTCCGGTACGCCATCAAATTGCGCCGTCGGCAACAACAGGCTTTTCAAAGAGGTTGGCAAGCCCGTCGTATCCAACTTACCGATCGACCGTTCTCCCAGCGCCTTGGCACACAGGGACGCCACGGCGACGCGGATCCCGCTCGCCGTGATATCAAGATTTGCAAGCTCGTAACGCGTCGAAAAAAACCGGGCTGCCGCCTGGATCTGGGCTGCCTGGATTCCGAGCGGACGCGCCCCTACCGTCGACATCACCTGGGCATTTTGATAGAGGCTCCCCGGTGGCTTGGCATGCCCGAAGAGAACCGCATCGAAACAGATAACACGGCAACCTTTTTGCAGCAAATCCCCGATCTGCTGATGATGTTTCGACCAGGGCTGATCGGACAACCACAACACCGTGCGCGTGATTTCCGAACCCTCGATGACCACAGCGGGTAACGTCCAGTGCTTATCCATTACCAATCGCAAACGTTGCACCTTCCAGGGCAACTGGTGTGCAGGCCCTTTCACGGCCTGTGTGGTATCAACCGTCAACGCTTCCAGTCGCAGCAGCCTGGCAAGTAGTCGCTGCGGGTCTGGTACAGCTGCGCGTCGCGGCAATGATTCTGCCAACTGGCTGGCTAGTGAACTGAACGTCACATTTTCACCTGGAATCGCCACGTGCAGATCTTCCTTGCTACGCAACTCGGCAAGCGACGGTATCTCCTTGTTGGAAGCCAGTTCATTACGAAAGAAGTGATGGTTCAGGAATCGATACAGCTGTTCCCGGTTGTCCTGGTCATAATTATGGGTTCCAGGATTACTGTTCTCGTAGTACTGAAACCGATCGGCCACTCCGGCCTGTCGAAAGAAGGGAACCACCGGGTCAAACGTGTTTGGTTTCACCGTCGATGAAACAAAGCAACAGTTATCCTTGTCGTTGTAAATCAACAACGTTGGTCGGGGTACCATCATGGCGGTCAAGTGCGAGTAATCTGCGTACTGCACCAGGTCGGTCGGATTCTGTTCGAGGTCACCGATACTGTTGGCCTGGGCCAGTCGCTGGACCAGCGCACTGTAACCAGCCACGGGTACGGTCAACGTCACACGTTTATCCAGGGAACTAAGGACAATCGTCTGCCATCCTCCCCCCGACAAGCCAGTCACCGCCACACGCCTGGGATCGGCTTGAGGATGGGATAACAACACGTCCAGCCCTCGGGACATGGCCAGTAAAAATACGCTGACCCCGCTGGTCCCGAAAAGATCAAGCTTGGCCAAATCATTATGCGCATAACCGCGACTGTTCAATTGCCCCATGCCCAGCCACTCCAGGTTTAAAGCCAGCATGCCTCGCTTTGCCAGGTTGATACACCGCAACTGCTTGTAGGCCGTTACCTTCCCCTTTCTATCGTGCCCGTTAACGTTCAGTACCACCGGCACGCGTCCCTGGAGATCATCCGGCTCGTAAAGGATGCCAGGAATCCAGAGCCCGGGTAACGCCTCGACACGCAGTTTCCGCAGCGAGTACCCCTGGTCTGTTTTGATCCGTTCCAACCAGACCACGGTCGGATTTTTCTGCTGCCAGGACGAAGGAACCCCGCGAAAGATCACCTGCTGCAGCACCTGCCTGCGCAACTCCTGTTGTTGCTGCTGCCATTGCCCGGCTGCCGCCGGCAGTTGCAATGCGGGAACACGACCCCGGACATAGTCAACGTGTTGCTGAAAGGCCTGCCCCGGCTTGAGCACCGGCTGCTGCAATACAGACTCGAGCGTCTCCGAGGGATACGCACCTGCGGAAAAACCGAATATCCATACGAGCATTATCAACGTTCGATAGTTCCCTGTTCCCATCGTTTTGTCTCCCCGATTGCTCGCACTCGAAAAATAGTTTTGGTTGGACCAGGTCCCTGGGTTGGGTAACCCTAGCCGGATGATTCGTTGGCTTTTGAGCCTGCCGGTTCCTGGCCTTGCAGATACTGTTCTGGAACCACGGCCTCCGACATGACACCCAGCGACAGATAGATCTGCATCAGGTGCTCAACTTCCATGTCGACCGGTTTCACTGCCTCGACAGGAACAAAGACAATGCCTCCAGACATGGGGATTGGTGACGTGGGAATATAAACAATGTGTGAATCCCGCCCGGCAAAACGGTAAATCTTTTCGCTGGACAACAGCGCCAGAAATCCACCTCCATGCTGCATACCAAATTCACAATAAACGACCGACATGGCCCTCATGTCTGCCTCTTCGTCTCGCTTGAGCATCCCCACCACCTTGGCGACCGGACCGTAAATACTACTCACCACGGGTACCTGGTTAAGCTTTTCATGGACAAAGTTTTCCACGCGATAACGCGCTGCCGATTTCACGATGGCGCCCACGAACCAGATCACCGCCAGCACGATTACCCATCCAATGACCGAGGCCAGGGTATCATTCGAAACATAATTCAATCCCACTCGCTGCAAGATCGAACCCAGTAGGCTATTGGGACCGAGCCACGTTTTCAGCAGCGCCCCCACCCATCCCATGATGCCAATCGTAATCACGATTGGCAGGATGACGAAAAAACCGGCCATGAAGGTGGACACGAATCCCTTTTGCCAGATCCATTGCAAAACCCGCTTCATCACGTCACCTCACTTACCTGGAATGCACGATCATTCTTTCTGTCGACAACCCGAATGGTCCTAGTTTACTGCCTGGCCCATACAACAAGAACCTGTCGGACGCATCTCCTCCCTCACGCCACCTGGCATTAAACAAGGCCGCGGAACCGAGTTGCCAGGCAACTACCTGCTCCGCGACCTCATTTTAAAGGAACATTTAAGTCAGGATCTTACTCGGCAACTCAACCACCCTGGACTTCAATCCGCCGGGGTAAAACGTCTGCTGTTTTCCCCAATTCAATCATGACGACCCCGTGTTCTAAACTTGCCATGATCTTGTCCGGATCAATACCCTCGGCAACAGAAAAGCTACGAGAATAGCTACCAGTTGGCCGTTCGCTGTAAAGCATTTCCTGTCCCGCATGAGCTGCTATCACGCGGCCACGAACGGACAGTTCACCCTGGTCATAAACGATCTCGAGGTTTTCCTGTTCAACACCCGGCATATCGAGATACAGTTCGTAAGCATCTTCTCGCTCAATCACATCAGCACGTGGCTTCCGTGAGTATTCCATCTCGAAATTCACTTCTTGCCGAGGATCTGCCTGGCAAGTATTCGAAACCTGATCGCTGCCGTGCACTTCTTGCGTGGACTTTTTCATGATACGACTCCTCTTCAAAGAATATTTATGACTCGGTTTTCCCTACTCATACCAATACCAATAGCCAACAGAACTACCGGAACGCATCAGGATGAGCGCTCACCATGAACTTCAATCCTGCGAGGCTGAACTCTCGCCTTTTCCTGCAACTGGATTCGCAAGATGCCCGCCTGCAAGTGCGCCGTCACCCGGTCAGGATCTACTTCAATCGGCAAGGTAAACTTCCGATTGAATTCCCCGCAGCGGCGTTCACGTCGATTCCAGCGACCAGCCTCCTTCTTTAACTCCAGTCGCTGACCAGAAAGAACCAGTTGGTTTTCAGGAGTCACCAGTACCTGGATGTCTTCTTCAGCCACCCCAGGCAATTCAACTTCCAGCCAGACATGACCATCCTCACGCCAGATATTAACCGCCGGGCAATTTGCTCCCGTTGCCAGCGAAGCGTCGCGAGACGCCCCACTCAACCAGCGTGACATCTCATCCTGTAAACGACTGATCTCCTCACGCCTCGAATCCACACCATGCCATCGTTTCAATAACA
>JAZADA010000150.1:0-3484 GCA_036124135.1 Planctomycetota bacterium
GAAATGGCCACGACACGCCCGGCCCAGGTCCTGGGACTGGAAGATCAAATCGGTACATTGAAAGTCGGTACGGTTGCGGATGTTGCGATACTCCAGGTACACGAGGGAGATTTCGTGTTGCCGGACAGTTACGGGCAGACGCGAGTTGGTCACCAACTTCTGAATGCCGTCGGCACGGTGCGCCGCGGCGAAATGGTGCCTGGCGGTGGCGGACTCCGGATGCGACACCTGTCCCCATGATAGTAGTCTTATGACAATGGAAACCTGGTACGTAGCAGCAGTTGTTTTCCTGGGCACCCTGGTCCGTTCGACCTTTGGGTTTGGAGATGCCCTGGTGGCCATGCCCCTGTTAACTTTCGTGGTCTCGATGCAGGTGGCCACACCCGTGGTCGCCGTGGCGTCGGCCGTGGTAGCGATCTGGGTTACCATTCAAGATTGGCAGAAGGTCAAGGTGGGCAGCGCCTGGCGATTGGCTGCTTCCTCCTGCATCGGAATTCCACTGGGTGTTTACTTGCTTGTGCAGATGCCTGAAGTGGTCGTCAAGGGTGTGCTGGCTGCGGTCATCATCGGTTTTGCCGGCTATCGGCTGTTAAGTCCGCGACTGTTGCGCTTGAATAATGATCGCTGGGCCTTTGGTTTTGGATATACCGCTGGGTTGCTGGGAGGCGCTTACAATGCCCAGGGCCCGCCGATTGTTATCTATGGCGTTATGCAAGGTTGGTCAGCCACTTCCTTTCGAGCCACGATGCAGGGCTTTTTTGTCCCCACCACGATGGTGTTACTGGTGTGCCATTGGCAGGCCGGACTGTGGACCCGGGAAGTAGGCCTGGATGTGTTGGTGGCCCTGCCGTTCGTGGTACTGGCTATCCCGATCGGTAAATATTTCAATCGGCGATTAGAGCAGGGGCGCTTCGAACGTTACGTGGATCTCCTGTTGCTGGTGATTGGAATCGCCCTGCTGGTAAATATCGTGCTGGCGGTTGCCAGTTCCTGAACTGCCCGAGAACGTCTGGAAAGATTTGAGTTTCTGGGATTCGGTAGTGTCGCCAGCGTCCGTGGCCCGGTAGAATTCTTTCCAGAGCGTCGCGGCTGCGTGGTGTGACCGGCAAGACGCATTTTGGGTCCAGATATCCGGAGATCGTGGATGATGAAGAAACAATTGCTGGCCGTCGTGTTATTGGCAGTGGCTGTGGTCGGGTGTTCGCCAGATCCCGCTGAGACTCCATCAAATGCTGGAGCGAGTGCAGACAGCGAAAACAAGAAGGAGATCCTGGTGCCAACAAAAGTCCGTGTCTACGTGGGAACCTATACGAACGGTGACAGCGAGGGAATCTATCAGTTCGACCTGGATCTGAAAACGGGTAAGGCCACCGCTCCTGCGCTGGCCGCGGAAGCGAAGAATCCCTCGTTCGTGGCGATTCATCCCAATGGCAAGTACCTGTATTCGGTGAGCGAGATCGCTGACTTTGAAGGCGAGAAAACAGGTGGCGTCAGTGCCTACTCAATTGCCGCTGAATCCGGCGCACTCACCTTGCTGAACGCAACGGGCTCCGGTGGTCGAGGGCCCTGTCACCTGGTGACGGACGACGCCGGTAAGAATGTCCTCGTCGCGAATTACGGAGAAGGGAGTATCGCCTGTATCCCCATTAAAGAAGATGGATCATTGGCAGATGCTTCTGCCGTGGTGCAACATGAAGGGTCGAGTGTTAACAAGAATCGACAGGCAGGCCCGCATGCTCATTCAATCAATCTCGATGCAGCCAATGGCTTTGCTTTTGCAGCGGACCTGGGTCTGGATAAGGTCCTGGTTTACGGCTTCGATGGTGAGAAAGGGACCCTGGATGCCGCGGCAGCAGCGGATGCAGACGTGGCACCAGGTTCAGGGCCGCGTCACTTTGCCTTTCATCCTGGTGGTAAGTACGCTTACGTTATTAATGAAATGCTTTGTACCGTAACGGGTTTTTCCTACGATGCAGCCAGTGGCAAGTTAACAGAAATCCAGACGCTTTCGACCTTGCCCGGAGAGGTGGAGGAAGGCTTTTCCACGGCAGAGATCGTCGCCCATCCATCTGGAAAATTTCTCTATGGGTCTAACCGCGGTCACGATTCAATCGTGATGTACGCAGTTGACGAGGCCACGGGTAAGTTGACGTACCTGGGCAATGAATCCACACAGGGAAAGACGCCCCGTAATTTTGCCCTGGATCCTACCGGTAGCTACCTGCTGGCAGAGAACCAGGGTTCCGGCACGATCGTGTTGTTCTCGATCGACCAGGACTCGGGTAAATTGACGGCTACCGGAGATGTTGTGGAAGTGGCCAATCCCGTTTGTATCCGGATGGTACCGCTTTTTGACTAGGAAAAAGAGCGGATTCCATGAGAGCGGACCGCGCTCATGTGAAGTGAGGCGGCCCGCTGCAGGGAATGATGCGGTTGGCGTGTGCGATCCAGGGGATCGCTCTCCAACCCGGGTGTCTTCGAGTACAACCGACATGAGTTAGTTTGATTAACACGGATAAGTCCATTCCGGAAATTCGCATCCCTGGCGGTGCGAAAGCCGCCGGTCGATAAATCACTTGTAAGCCATGGGAGACCAAGATGAGACGTTCCTTGATAAACATGACAAGCGTGCTGTTAACGCTGGTACTGGTGGTTGCGATTGCAGCCGAAGAACCGAAGGGGCATCGTCGCATTGAATTGCAGGATGGGGATACGCTTGTTTTCTGCGGGGATAGTATCACTCACCAGTGTCTCTATAGCCAATACGTGGAAACATTTTTCTACACGCGTTACCCGGAACGACGTATTCGTTTCCACAACGCCTCGGTGGGGGGAGACCGGGTCGGGGACGCTTTGGCGCGGTTTCATATCGACATTGCCCCCTACAAGCCCAAGTACGTGACGATCCTGCTGGGGATGAATGATGGAACGTACCAGCATTTTAATCATGATGTTTTCAAGACCTATGAAACCGGCATGGAAAAGTTGCTGGATCAGATTTCCGGATTGTCCGCTACAGCGATTCCCATGACGCCCACGATGTTTGATTTGCGTGCGGCAGCAATGAATCCTCGCCGCAAGGCAAGAATGCCACAGTACAAGTATTACAACGGCGTGCTGGCTTTTTACGGTGCCTGGTTGCGCGACCGTGCTGCGGAACGGGGCCTGGGATTCGTTGATATGTATGGGCCCTTGAATGCCATTACGATTCAGCAACGCAAAAAAGATGCCAACTTTACCTTGATTCGCGATGCCGTGCACCCCGATGCACCCGGCCAGGTCGTGATGGCCTTTGCGATTCTCAATGACATGCACGTCAACCGGCGTGTTTCCTCCATCATGGCATCCCAGGGTAAGAAAGGCTGGAAGGTCCGAGGTGATAATAGTGAGGTCAGTAACGTTGTTTCCGACGAGGGACGATTGGCTTTCGATTTTCAGGCCAAGAGCCTGCCCTGGGTTTTGCCTCCCGATGCCGCGCTCGGTT
>JAZADA010000151.1:0-3217 GCA_036124135.1 Planctomycetota bacterium
GCCACCGCCGGAGGCCGAGAAACAATTGCCCGCCAGGAAAATCCGGAACCTGGAACCCTGGAACCGCCCGGGAGCAACCGACCCACGCCCGGGAGAAGTCGACACCACGCAAATCCAAAAGGAAGCGGCCACGCACTGGGCATTCCAGCCCGTGCAAGAACCGCAACTCACGGGCCAGGGCCACCCGGTTGACCAGCTCATCAATCGGCAACTAGCCACCCGCAAGTTGATCGCCACCGCAGCGGCCGACATGCGGACCCTCGTCCGCCGCGCCACGTACGATCTTCACGGGCTACCTCCGACCGCGGAACAACTGGCCACGACACGGGACCAATTCCCCGGGCTGATCGACCAGCTGCTCGCATCACCGCGTTACGGCGAACGCTGGGGACGCCACTGGCTTGACGTGGCCCGGTACTCGGATGCCAAGGATGGGGTCCTGATGTATGGCGACGCCCGCATTCGCCCCTTTGCTTACACCTACCGCGATTATGTAATCCGGGCCTTCAACGACGACAAACCGTTTGACCAGTTCGTGCGAGAGCAACTGGCAGCCGACCAGATGCAGATGGACGCAGATTCACCGAACCTGGCAGCCATGGGACTGTTGACACTGGGACGCATGTTTGATCGCAATCCCCACGATGTCATCGACGATCGCATCGACGTGGTAACCCGCGGATTCCTCGGCTTGACCGTCAGCTGCGCACGTTGCCATGACCACAAGTTCGATCCGTTGCCCACCGCCGATTACTATTCCCTTTACGGGGTGTTCGCCAGCAGCTCAGAACCCTACCAGCGTCCCCGCATTGAGGCGGTCAGCGCCGCGGGCCAGGCTTATGAAAAGGAATTGCAGGCCAAGTTCAAGGAAGTTTTTAGCAAGCAGGATGCCCACTACCGGCAAACACTGCAAACCGCCCGGGAACGGACCGCCGATTACCTGGTCCAGGTCGCAACGACGGAACCAGACATTTCCGAAACCTCCATCTTCTTCCTCTCCCTGATTCCTGAACAACTGCGTCCACATATCACCTACCGCTGGCGGAAACTGATCGCCCGTCGCGCCTATGCCGACGACCCGATCTTTGGCCCCTGGGCCGACTTGATGCAGGACCCCACGCTCCAGGCCGATCGCTGGAAAAAAGCGGGCGTTGATCCAAGAATCATTGCCGGCCTGGTGAAAGCCAGGCCTCGCACCCCGGAACAGATCGCACGCACCTATGGCCAGGTCCTTCGCGACAACTGGGGGCGAAAGACTGATCTGCAGGCCGAGATGACCAGCATCGACCGTGAACTGGCACAACTACGAGAGGGAAAGATTAACCTCGTCGATATCGTCTCCGGGGGAAACGGTCTTGGCACGGGCAAGCCAGGTGGCGGTATCCATCCGGGCACCGGCCAGCCTACGACGGGTCAAACCAGCTTCATCGAGATCGCCGAACCTGGCAAGCTGATTCCAGTAAAGAGCAATCCCCTGGTCGATGGTGTCTTTGTTCCCAAGGGAGCCACGACCACGATCAGCACCAGCGGCCTGACCGTTACGGACCTGCTCGCCACGACCGGGAAAACCTGGGATTATTTCAAGGACGGCTCCAGTTCCGGGTCGACCGCTGCCACGATCGACGGCGTTGACTTCTCAGCCAAACCGAACCAATTGCTGGCGGTGCACGCCAACAAGGGAATCACCTTTGACCTGCAGGCAATCCGTAAACAGCACGACTTCCAAACGGCACGCTTCAAGGGACTCTTTGGGCATGGTGGGGCCAAGGATCAGAGCCAACTTGATTTCGCCATTTACCTGGACGCTAAACGCGTCCTGGCAGCAACCGACTTCCCGGCACAGGGAAAGGGCCTGCCCATTGACCTCGCAGTACCCAAGGCCGCACGTTTCCTGACACTCGTGGTCACTGAAGGTAAGCAAGGCATCTCTCATGACCAGGCCATTATTGGCAACCCACGGATCGTTCCGGACAAGGGTCAAACGATTAGCGCCCCGAAACAAGCGAAGATCACGGCCCTGGAGCAAAGAAAAGCGGACTGCCAACAGCAACTCAAGAATCTACCTTCGTTGGAAGGAGATCCGCTCGCCGAATTGTTAGTAGCAAGGGAGAGCCCCGTCTGGTTCCCCAAGCGAGAGCTGGGCTCCTATCTTTCACGCCAGGCCGCGGATGCCTTCCGCGGCCTCGTCGGCCAGCTTGACGGAATTGGTGTAAAACATGCCACGGCAGCCGGTCGCGCCATGGTCCTGGTCGATAACGAGAGCCTTTACGACCCGGTTATTTTCCAGCGGGGTGATCCCGCCATGCCTGGCACCCCGGTGCCTCGACAATTCCTGCGCATCCTCGCGGGAAGCAAGCGTCAGCCTTTCCCCAACGGCAGTGGCCGGCTGGACCTGGCCAAAGCAATTGCTGCGCCGGATAATCCTCTCACGGCCCGGGTCTGGGCAAACCGCGTCTGGATGCACCACCTGGGAGAACCCCTGGTGGAAAACCCCAGCGACTTTGGCTTGCGAACCAAGCGTCCACCACACCATGAACTGCTCGACTTTCTCGCCGCCCGGTTAGTGCAGGACGGTTGGAGGACCAAATCGCTGCACCGCTTGATCATGACTTCAGCTGCCTACCAGCGCAGTTCGCTGCTTGGTCAAAACGAGCAGTTCACCAAGCAAACGATCTCGGATCCTGGAAACCGGCTCATCTGGCGCGGTAACCGCCGCCGGCTTGACCTGGAACAAATGCGAGACACGATGCTCGTGATCAGCGGGAAAATCGACTACACGATGTTTGGTCGCCCCACGACCATTACCGACCTGGCCAACTTTCGCCGCACGGTTTACGCTTTCGTGGAAAGACAAAATCTACCTAACGTGATTCAGACATTCGATTTTGCCAATGCCGACACCTCAACAGCCCGCCGCGTGAACACAACCGTGCCGCAACAAGCTCTCTTTGCCATGAATTCCCAGTTCGTCTCCCAGGCAGCTCAGCTACTGGCTGACCGCTTTGACAAGGGGACCGAGGAAGAACGCATCCAAGGCATTTACCAGGCTGCCCTCGGGCGATCGCCATCGGCAGAAGAGCTGCAACTGGGAAAACAGTTTGTCACGCAGAATGCCTGGCAGCAATACACGCAAATTATCCTGATGACCAACGAGCTGATGTTCCTGGATTAGAACCATGCAACAACCATTTCAACTGCCGATGACTCGCCGCGATGC
>JAZADA010000152.1:0-4236 GCA_036124135.1 Planctomycetota bacterium
AATGCCGTACCTATCGCACGCGTGCCCATGCGGAAGGCATGGGAGATTTTACCTACCGGACACCGGAAGAAGTTGAACAGTGGAAAGAAAAATGTCCGCTGGAGAAACTGAAAACCACCTTGCTGGAAAATGCATGGGTGGAGGCCGAGGAACTGGCCCAGCTGGAGGCGGAAATCCAACAAGAGGTTAACCAGGCTGATGAAGCCGCCCAGGCCAGTGCCTGGCCTGATCCCAAGACCGTGGCGAATCACGTCTATTTCGAAGGTGAACCTGACACCCCGCCCACTCCGCTGGTGACCATCAACCAGTTGTCAGAGGCCGGACCCTGTCGTGAACTGACTTACATGCAGGCCACGCTGGAAGCACTGTCGGAGGAAATGGCCGTCAACGATCGGATTTTCGTGATGGGAGAAGGGATTGGAGAACGGGGCGGCAATTTTAATACGACAACGGGACTGTACGACTTGTATGGTCCTGAGCGACTTTGTGATACGCCCATTTGTGAACGGGGTTTCGTCGGCCTGGCGGCTGGTGCGGCCATGACGGGAACCCGGCCAGTTATTGACTTCATGTTCACGGACTTCATCCTGGATGCTACTGGTGAAGTGATCAACCAGATCGCGAAGATGCAGTACATGAGTGGTGGTCGCCTGAAGATGCCCCTGTTATTGCGCGGTTGTGTGGGCGTGGGCCATTCTGCCGCCACACACCACTCCGGTAATTACTATGCCATGTACAGCCAGATTCCAGGGGTACGCGTGGTCCTGCCTTCCACGCCATACGACGCCAAGGGTTTACTCAAGCATGCCCTTCGTTGCCAGGATCCAGTTCTGTTCCTGGAACATCGGGAATTATTGTCGACCAAGGGGCCTGTGCCGGAAGCTGATTACGAGATTGAATTTGGAAAGGCAGCCGTGGTACGCCAGGGAACGGACATCACGGTCGTGGCGTTTGCTTTCATGGTCCAGCGTTGCCTGGCAGTAGCGAACCAACTGGAAGCAGCTGGGATCTCCGTGGAAGTGATCGATCCACGCACGGTTTCACCACTGGACGTGGAGACCATCCTGGAGTCGGTAAGCAAGACCGGTCGCCTGTTAGTTGTTGACGAGGCCGTGGCTACAGCGAGTATTGCCGGCGATGTTGTCTCCGCAGTGGCAGACCGGGGATTTGATGACCTGGACGCTCCTATTCGCCGACTTAACGGGTTGTTCGCGCCGACGCCCTACAGCCCTCCCCTGGAAGCCATGGTCGTTCCCCAGGAAACAGACATTGCCCAGGCAATTCGTAATCTAATAGCCCAGTAAGGACGTACCAGGATGGCGACTGAAATTGTAGTGCCGCGATTGGGCTGGTCGATGGAGGAAGGTGTATTTGGCCAGTGGCTACACGAGCCGGGTACCCTGATTCAGCCTGGTGATTTGCTTTATGTCCTCGAAGGAGAAAAAGCGGCCCAGGATATCGAATCTTTCGATGGAGGAGTCCTGCATGTTCCCGACCAGGCGCCGGCTCCGGGTGAGACGGTCCGGGTCGGTCAGTTGCTGGGATATTTGTTGGCAGAAGGAGAAGAGCCTCCCGAGCCCTCATCTGACGTGCTGTCAGCAGATGTCATGGCGTTGCCCGAGGTGCCCGCGGGAGACCCTGTGGCCTCGGTTGCTGATACCCTGGGCGGGTCGGACCCTGGGAAATCACAACCCTTGATCAGTCCTCGAGCTCGTCGGATTGCAGCAGAACTAGGGATCGAATGGGTAGGACTGTCCGGAACCGGAAGCAGTGGCCGTATTCGTGAACAGGATATCCTCGCTGCTGCTGGTCAACTGGCGCCCGGGGGAGCGATGGAGGCCGACATTCCAGGTGAATTGAAGCCTACCAGCCGTGTACGTCGAACCATTGCTCGACGCCTGGAGGAGTCGATTCAGCAAACGGTTCCCGTGACGTTGGTGGCCCGGGTGGATGCAACGGAAATAGTTCGTTATCGAAAAGCGGTTCGGGAACAGGCAGGAGCGGACACGACCACGGTGCCAACCTATACGGATCTTCTCGTTAAAATTGTCGCCGAGTCACTGGCAGAGTATCCGGACTTGCATTCTCAGTGGCGTGGTCAGATGGTCTTTGTACCCAGTCACGTCAATGTGGCGTTTGCTGTGGATACTCCGCAGGGATTGTTGGCACCGGTTCTCCAGGATGTAGCTTCCAAGTCGCTTGACGAAATCGCCACGGAATCTGCCTCGCTGGTTGCCCAGGTGCGTGACGGGAGTCTGCGTGAAGATGCCTTGCAGGGTGCAACCTTTACCATCACCAACCTGGGGATGTTTGGAGTGGATGCTTTCACGCCGATCATTAGCGTGCCACAATGTGCCACGTTGGGGGTGGGGCAAATCAAGCAGGAAGCCGTGGTCGTGGGGGGCGAGATCGTCGTACGCGACCAGCTGACCCTGAGCCTGACATTTGATCATCGCGTGGTAGATGGTGCACCGGCAGCACGTTTTTTAGCGAGAATTCGCAGTGGTATTAGCGACTGGTCGCTGACAGAGTAAACCAGCTTGTCTTGCTAAGCTGCTTCTGCAACAGGACTTCGGCTTTATACCTGGAAATCGGGTGACCGCAGGGGTCACTTGATCATCCGGTTGGACTCTCGGATTCTGCTGGATTTCTAGTATCATGAGGGTCTTGTGGTGCTTCCTTTAACAGAGGATTTCCAAGATGTACATGGCCTCGAATGACCAACGCTCCCGGCGATATTGTTTACCAGTGTTACTGGCGCTTGCCGTGTTGACTGCGTTCCCGGGAGACGCCTCAGCTCAGAACCGGAAGAGAAACAACCGCAACAATCAAAACAACCGAAATCGTCAGCAGCAAGCCGCTGCGCGGGCACGGGCCCAGGCGGCAGCTCAGGTCAAGATGCTGACAGCCCAACTCAAGATCGTGGACGCTCAGTACAAGGTCGTCCAGCAGCGACTGGGAGCCGCCCAGTCACAGTTGCAGGCACTGCAACAGTCAGTGGGCGAGATGCGACAGGTAAGTGACGCCGCTGCTGCTGAGGCTTTTGATGCTAAGCAGGAAGTGCTCGAAATCGAAAAGCAACTGGAAGAAGAAGTCTCGCCAGGATCGAAGCTGGGGCAGGCTCGGGTTATTTTTGAGAAGGAAAAGGTAGCGTACACCCAGCTGCGGAAGCAACTTGGCGCAAAGCAGGAACGGAATATTTCTGCGACGGAACGAGACAAGATCATCGATGCCGACCTGGCTGTTGTGTTGAAGCGAAAGCTCATGCTTGAATCGCAGGTTGATCTCGCGAAGGAACGACTCAAGGTCTTTAACCAGTCGCCGGACTGGAAGAATGCTCGCGAGGTTCTCCAGGAGAGCAGCTCGGCTGCCGGAACCAGCAAGCGTTCGCTGGACAAACAGATTTCTGGATACAACAAGGTTCGGCACGTGGTACTGGTTGCCCGCCGTGATCTGGCTGCCGTGGCTCAAACCAAGAAGACGTTGGAAGCTCAAAAGGCAGTTGCCCAGAAGAGAGCTCGTAGTACCGGTGGCAGCTCCCGAAACAACGGCAGTAGTAGCCGGAAACGATAACAACGAGTGTCCAGGAATCCAGGGTCTTATGCTGTGCAGCCAACGGTGCAGTGACCTTCCGGGTTTTCTTGGAGAGAAAGTTACACGTGTTTTGGGCACGGGTAGATCTGTTGCGACTGCAGAGATGGCAGGGTACCATCAAGCGTAATTGATGCATCAAAGGATCATATTTTCCAACGAGGAGTTCATGGACCATGCGTAAGCGTGTCATTGTTTTTGGGATCAGCATGTTAGCAGTCATGGCAGCCTTGCCGGTTGAAGCGGCCGAGCTCCAGGCACTACTGAAGACATTAAGTCGGATCGAAGGCGCTGGAAACAATAATCCTGCGGCAACGGCGGCCTGGAATGAACTGGCCAAGACTTCCCCGGAGAACCTGCCGGAGATCCTGGCTGCTTTTGACGACTGCACCGTCCTGGGAGCAAACTGGTTAAACCTGGCGGTGGACACGATTGCAGATCGAGCCGTGAATTCCGGAGATAAGCTGCCAGCCAAGGGACTGGAAGGGTTCGTGCTGGATCGCCAGCGCAATCCGCGGGCACGTCGACTGGCCTATGACCTGTTGGTCCGGGTGGATCCTGCGGCCCAGGGTCGATTGGTTCCCACCAGGCTCCAATACCCCGGCGGGGGAATTTGGGGGGTTGGGCGGGGGCCCCTGGGGTCAC
>JAZADA010000153.1:0-4600 GCA_036124135.1 Planctomycetota bacterium
GGCCGAGTTCATCCAGGCACCCAGGCAATGTTATAATATCCGACCGTTTCCCTGGTCGTAGCACCTTAACCAGGGGCTGGGCCTCCTCGCCTGAAAGGAATGCAATGAGCTCCAACGACCCGATCGATCCACGTGATGTTGATCCGCTTGAACGAGAAAAGACCGTGGAGGCGGACGTGCAGGGAGTGTCCGCAGCTGCGTCGTCACCGGCAGATCGCTTACGAACTCCGCCGGAAACGGCTGAACGGGAAGAGCCTGAAGAGGATGCCTGGGAAGGTGGTTATTCCGGGAAGGCGATGATTGGCAACTGGCTGGCGGCTGCATTCATTTCTTTGTTAGTGGTCGTTTTGATCTTTCGTTTTGAGCAGTTGCGGGAGGGTAATCGCAGTAAATATATTCTGCTTGGAATCGCCGCTGTGTGGGTCCTGCTGGGGTTCACGGTTTTGTATCGCAAGATGAATGTTCATTATCACCTGACCACGCAGCGATTCATTCATCGGTCTGGCATCCTGACGCGAGTTTCTGATCGGATCGAAGTGATCGATATCGATGATGTGACGTATTACCAGGGAGTCATTGAACGCCTGGTTGGCGTGGGCTCCATTAAGGTTAACTCGAGTGACCGCACGCATCCGGAATTATGGCTTCGCGGAATTGAAAACGTGCAGGAAGTGGCAGACCTGTTGGATGATCTGCGAAGGAAGGAACGTCGCAGACGCGGTCTGCACATCGAATCGATTTGACGTGGAGACGTGGGTTGAAATGCCTAGGAATTCTTTTTCTGGGTCCAGTCGCGTCGCTGTCGAGAGCTTGGGATTCCCATTTTCTGGCGGTACTTGGTTACCGTGCGGCGAGCGACTTTCATGCCGTGGTTGCCCAGTTGCTTGACGAGTTCATCGTCACTGTAGGGTTTGGCCTTGTTTTCCTTGTCGATTAATTCTTGTAGCTTGAGGCGAATTCGGTCCCACGCGACATCCTCGCCGTCGTCTCCGGTGGTACCGCCGACAAAGAATCGCTTGAGAGGAAAAAGGCCGCGTGGAGTTTCTATCCACTTGTCGTCTACAGCGCGACTCACCGTGGTGACATGGACACCAACCTGGTCAGCAATTTGCTGCATTTTTAGCGGTACGATATGTTCCGGACCATCGTCCAGGAACGGTTGTTGATAATTCACGATGGCCTGGGCCACCTTGCGCAGCGTATTGCGTCGCTGTTCAATGGCTTCCATCAACCATTGAGCGGCATTCACCTTCCGCTTGATGAACTCTTTTTCATCGGCCGTTGCGGTACCTTGTTTCAATCGTTCCCGGTAGTAATTGCTGATATAGAGACGTGGGGTTCGGCCCTCATCGACAATGACGAGGTAGGAGCCATCGTCATTCTGCTGCAACTGCACGTCAGGCGTTACGGTGGGAACGTAATCGTCGGTAAACTGGGAGGCGGGCTTGGGGTTAAGGTTGCGCAGTTCATTCCAGACTTCCTGGATCTTTTCAATGGAGAAACCGGTCTTTCGTTCAATCAGGGGAAGTCGATTGTCACGCAGATCCTCCAGGTGATCGGAAATCAGTACCTGCAGTTCCTCGAATAAAGGCATCGTAGGTACGAGTTGGAGTAACAGGCATTCCTTGAGATCCCTCGCTGCGATTCCGGGTGGATCTAATTTCTGGACGAGCCTCAAGGCCTCTTCCGCAAGGGCCATGACCTCCGGCCCTGCATCGAGTGGCAAAAGATCAGTCAGGCTGACCTTTAGAAATCCGCCGTCACTGGCATTCAAGGTCGAAATAATCTTGCTGGCGAGTTGCGCCAGGGTAGGTTCGAGATCCAACTCACCGATTTGATCGGTTAAATGGTCATTGAGTGATTTTGGACGGGCGATCGCGTTGGCCATGCTATCGTGCTTGCGGTCGGATTCAGCCTGGATCTGGTTGACCGAGCGACGGGGCATTTCATCGAAGTGGTCGGGAATTTGTCGGTCCAATTCGTTTAACCGTTCAAAATCCTCTCCCTTGCTGGCTTCCTCGTTGACAACGAGTTCTTTTTCTTCCTCGGTCGGGGCATCAGCAGCGGTGGCTTCAGAGGGCTCATCCGGCAGGTTGGGATCCTTATCCTCGATTTCGAGAACCGGGTTCTCAGTCATCTCCTTTTCGATGCGTTCCTGGAGCGCCGCGATGGGTAGCTGCAAGATCTCCATCGACTGGATCATGCGGGGAGCCAGTTTTTGGGTTTGCAGTTGCCGGGTTTCAAGGCCAAAAGATAATCGCATGCGATAGTTACCGGTTCAGGGTATTGTTTCCTGGTGTCCTGGGGGAAAGTGAGGTCTTTGGTTAAAAGGTCTGGCGATCCGCGATAGCGTCTGCCAGGATTTCCTTGTTGGTGAATTCGAGGATGCTGCCCGTGGTGATACCGCGTGCTAATCGTGTGATCGTAACCGGCATGTCACGGAGTAGGTTCGAGATGTGCAACGCGGTACCATCTCCCTCCACGGTAGGATTGGTGGCCATGATGACTTCACGGAATTGGCCGTTCCGTACGCGCTCAGCGAGGGAATCGATCATCAGGTGTTCTGGGCCAATTCCCTCCAGCGGTGCGATACGTCCGAGCAGCACGTGGTACAAGCCGTTGTAGCCAGCAGCCTGTTCGAGCGAGATCAGGTCACGCGGTTGTTCAACCACGCAGACCACCGTGGCATCACGCTTGGGATCCGTGCAGATGGGGCATTCCTCGTGTTCGGAGAGGTTGAAACAGGTCTTGCAGTAACGAACGTTATTGCGAACGTTACTGATGGAGTCTGCCAGCGCGAGCGCCTCGGCCTTGTTGACTCGTAATATATAATAAGCCAGGCGTTCGGCCGATTTGCGACCAATGCCCGGTAGCTTGGAAAACTGGTCGATTAATTCGACCACTGATTCGGTGAGTTGTGCCATCGGTTATGAATCCTTGTCCGGGTTGCCAATCACCTGGGAGAGCGCGTCTGTTAGCTGTGGCATGTTGAAGTCAGCGGTCAAGGACTGCATGGCTTCGGCATGCAGTTGCCGGGATTTGCCAATGGCCTGGTTCGTCGCAGCTGCACAGAGATCCTCGATCATTTCGCCATCCCGGGATTCAACCAGTGTCGTGTCGATATGAATTTTCAAGACATCACCGAGTCCGTTAACTTCGACCGTGACCATTCCACCGCCGGCGTTCCCCTGCGCTCGCTCGTTCTTGAGCTGTTCGTTGATTTCACTCATTTTTCCACCCATCGAGCCGGCCTGGCGAATGAGTGAAGTCAGGTTTCCAAGATTCTTAAACATGAGCCCTTACCTAAAAAATATCATTCCGCCCTTATCGGCCAGCGATCGTGTGACACAGTTGCCGGTACCGCCAAGACGATTCGTGTGCGGTCGCAGACGGGCAGGTACCAGCCTGGAAGGTGCCGGAAGAGCAGCCAGTTCTAGTCGGAAGAGTCCACGCGAAGAATTTCTGCTTCAAACAACTCCTGCGCCTGACGCACGAAAGGCTGTTGCTGTGCGTCCTGGATCTGTTGTTGTCGTGATTTGATCACAGGAACGGGGGTTGCCGTGTCCTTGTCATCAGGCAGCAATTCAAGGTCGATTCGCATTGTTTGTCCGGTAACCTCGGACAACGTTGCTTCCAACCGGGACTTCCGTTCTGGCCGCTCACAAGACTCCTTTTGGAGAGTATAGCTCGGTTTAAAGCGGACGGCCAGACGATTTGGCGCGGAAATTGCTACGCAGTCGTAACACTTGGCTAAATCCGCAGTCACATCCCCAAGAGAGGCCAGTGTTTGCTGCCAGATCTTCTCAGCAGATTCAGGAGTTATCGCCAGCGGTGTAGCCGGCTCGGAAAGCGTTTCTACCGGCGGCTGGGAGATTTCTTCATTTTTTTTTAGGGGAGTGGTAGGGGCAGTGGTTTTCGCCTCCTGGGTTGGTTCGATTGCATCTGCGGTTGGGGGAGAGGGCGGCGCAGAGGCAGTCGTACTGGCATCGGCCTCTCGCGGAGTCTTGTTGTCAGGCTCGGGTACGGTCTGCGCGGGCGGTTGCGATACCGGGTGTGATTTGGCGGGAGATACCGGTCGTGATGTGCTGGGGAGGGAAGGGTTCTGTTGCAACTGGGTAACCAGGCTACTGAGTTCATCAAGCCGCTCCAGGTAACAGATGCGGGTCAGCACCATTTCCACGAGTGTTCGGGGTTGGGTGCTTGTACGCATGCGAGCCAGGGTTTCATCCAGTAATTGGAGGATAGCGAGAATCGTTTCAATTCCCAGCTGTTGGCCTAGTTGGACCAGCAGTTCGTACTCGTCCGGACTGCTGTGACGCATCAAGGTAACGTCACATCCGGCCGTGGCCGCCATCAAGTCGCGATAGTATCCCAGTAGTTGTTCCGCCAGTTGCCCCAGGTCAATGCCCTCATCGATGGCCTTGTCCAGGACGGCCAGGGTCTGGGTCGTATCCCCGTTGGAGGCATGTTGAACAAGTTCGGCCAGTTGCCGAGTTTCCACGGTACCTAGCAGTGTATGAACGTCGCCAACAGTCACCTGTCCCTGGCAAAAAGAGAGCACCTGTTCCAAAAGGGATTGTCCGTCCCGCATCGATCCCTG
>JAZADA010000154.1:0-11216 GCA_036124135.1 Planctomycetota bacterium
ACGCCGTAGGAAAGATCCACTAACGTATTCATCACGAACAACAAAAATGTGTAGACCAATACCACGCCCATCGCCAGAGTGTAATCACGCTGGGTGGCTGCCTCGATAAAGTGACTGCCCATACCTGGAAGTGCAAAGATCTGTTCCAGCACGAGTGACCCAGTCAGGATGCCTGCCGTTGCCGGCCCCAGGTAGGAGACCACCGGCAGCAACGCGCCTCGCAGGGCGTGCCGCAAGACAACCCGCTGATGACTCAGGCCCTTGGCATAAGCCGTACGGATGTAATCCAGACCGAGGACTTCCAGCATACCGGTCCGTGTCAGACGCGCGATATAACCGGCAAAAGGAGCTCCCAGGCAAAGCGCTGGCAAAACCACCTGTTTAAGTTCACCCCAGCCTGCCGCCGGGAAAAGCTGCCAGTTAAAAACGAGCAGGACAATCGCCAAACTAGCCAGTACGAAATTGGGAACCGCGATTCCCAGCGTTGCCATGACCATGAAAGAAAAATCGAACATGGAATCACGGGCTACCGCGGACACGATGCCGGCGGTAATCCCCAACGTGATCGCAAAGACCATTGCGAAAATTCCCAGCGAGGCGGAGATCGGAAACCCCTGGGCCAACACCTCGTTAACCGTGAAGTCCTCCAGCTTATAGCTGGGGCCAAAATCCAGCTGCACCGTATGCCAGAGATGCGTTGCATATTGCTCCAGCAGGGGTCGGTCCAGTTGGTAACGCGCTTCGAGATTTTTCTGGATGGCCTCGTCCACACTCCGTTCACTATCGAATGGCCCACCAGGGACCACCCGCATCAGGAAGAACGTCAGTGTATAAACCACCCAGATGGTCAACAGCATCCATCCCAGGCGTCGCAACAGGAACTTACTCAACCCACCAATCCTTTCTGTGCTATCAAAACGGACGAATTCCTATTTCACTCGCAAAACATGGAGAGGGTGCACGTCCTGGATATTTCCCGAAAAACCCTTTACCCGGGGGTTCACCAGGTTCTTGGAAACGTAGAAGTAGATGGGAATGATTGGTAACTCGGACATCAGGATTCCCTCCGCTTCTTCCAGCATCCCACGCCGCTTCGACTTGCTTGCTTCGGACTTGGCTCCCTCGATCAATGCATCGAACCTCGCATTGCTCCAGTTGGTCTGGTTATTGGCTCCCCCGGTCACGAACATCCCCAGGAACGTATTGGGATCCGGATAATCCCCGATCCAGCCACTACGAGACACCATGTAATCTGTTTGCTTCAAGGTGCTCAGGAAGGTACCCCATTCAAGATTTCGCAGGCCGACTTCGATGCCGAGGTTCTCTTTCCATTGTTGCTGGATAAACTCGGCAAGTTCACGGTGACTATCACTGGTATTGTAAAGGATCTCGATCTTGGGAAATCCCTTGCCGTTGGGATAACCTGCCTCGGACAACAACTGCCGTGCGCGGGTCACATCGTAAGCACCACATTGCGGCCCCGTATAATTATGCAACTGGGCTGGCACGAAACTTCTCGCCGGCATCTGTCCGGCAGAAACAATCTGGGTGCAAATCAGCTGCTTGTGGATCGCCATGTTAAGGGCACGACGCACGAGGACCTGGTTCAATGGTGGCTTGTCCACGTTGAGCCGATAAAAATAGGTCGCCAGGAAGGGAGCGCTGAGAAAATCGTCCCGCGCCTTGATCTGTTCCATGATGGTGTTGGGCATCGCAGGCGACCAGTCAAGCTGACCATTAACATACATGTTGAGACTGGTCGTTTCGGACTTGATTGCCAGGGCATCAATCGTATTCAGTTGCACGTCTTTCGCGTTCCAGTAATGCGTGTTTTTCACCAGTCGCAAACGATCGCGAATACGACGAAACTGAATACAGAACGGACCGTTGCTGACGATATTTGCGGGCTTGGTCCAGTTCGGTGTCCCAAAGGTTTCAACACAGCGACGGTTGACCGGGTAGAGCGGGTAAAAAGCAACCAGGTTCTTGAAGTAAGGCGTGGGGGCATTGAGCTTGACCTCCAACGTCCGTTCATCAAGGGCCTGGATCGCAACCTGGCTGTCGAAATCAATCAGCACGTGATAGCACCGATGATCCACCTTGGAACTTCCCACCGGCTCCTGGCTATAGGTTTTCAACGTCCCCGCGGCTTCCCAGTCTACCTGGCCATCAACGATCGGTTTCACTTCCACGTGGTAAATCCGACGTCGCCTGGCAGCAGCCTGCTCGGCATCCGTACCGGTTTCACCGCTGCCTGACGGATTTTCAATCCGCGTCAAAATCCCGCGATCAATCGGTCCCCGGGGAAAGGGCTGAACGGGATCCCGGCGTTTCTCCGGGCCACGTTGTTCCAGTTCCACTTCCACGCGATCTCCGACCTCGACAGCTCCCGTGTTGTAGTCTTTCGCATGGACTACGTAATGCAGTTGGTAAGCGTATTCGGAGCCGGTTTCCGGATGCAGCATACGTCTCCAGGACCAGACAAAATCATGGGCCGTGATCGACGTTCCGTCAGACCAGCGTGCAGAGGGACGCAGCGTGAACGTGTACACCTTGCCATCCTCGGAAACCTGGTAACTCTCCGCCACACCACCGGTGGTTGGTTGCAGTGGAATAAACTCGTGCGAATCCGTTGCCTCTCGAACGGGAAGTTGGCGGAGCAGTCCCTCGAAGATTCCGTTAATGATCCGTCCTTCAGGAGATCCAGTCGCCTTGGCCGGATCAACCGTCTTGATTTCCGTCCCGTTATTAAAGGTAAAATCAGCCTTGGGGAGTGTCCCAAAGTTCACTGCCCAACCCAGCGCGACCAGGCCCAGGACGAGGACCAGGTAGGGAAATATGCGTCGCGTTGTTGGATTCATCAGGTCCGGTCTCCTGGAACTGTCCCACGGTGCGGGGACCAATCATCCCCGGTTGGTAACCAGGTTGATTACCAGGCTCGATTGTGTCCGGTACACGACACCCTGTCCAGCCAGTCGCGTGATCAGGCTGTTACCATTTTTTTCTACCATCAATCCTTCCATCCTGTTGAAGAGCCGCTAGAATGCTGACTAACTGGTTAATTAGAAGTGCCTGGCAACCTATTTTTTCTGGTAACCACGTTCGTGGTCATGCTTGTCACTTCAAGTAATGTTCTTGTCTACCCAACACATATGAGATAAATCAGCACGGTATTGAACCATTTCCGCATTCGCGGATAGGCGGTGGCATTCAATACACTGCAACCTGAGCAATTTTTTAACCAGGCACCGCCGTTTTCACCGTCCTTGACGCGTGGAATTTAGTTTTTCAATGCTTTCTGACTTGAGTAATAACGTGCTGAACGAATCCACACCCTCTTCTGGGAAACCAGAATCTCATCCCAATCCAGCTCTCCTTTGCGAAACTTCCACACGACGGATGGTTGAGTTCTTCAAACTAGCCTCCGATGCCACGCGATTACGCATCATGTTCCTGCTCATGCAAGAGAAGGAAATTAATGTTCGAACGCTGTGTGGCCTGCTCCAGCAAAGTCAACCCGCGGTCAGCCATCACCTGGGTCTGCTGCGTAACGCCGGGTTCATTGTTTGTCGACGTGATGGCAAACACAATTACTACCACCTGGCAAGCAATAAACTGGCAGAGTTGATCCAGTTGCTGTTCGAGGAATCCTCCGCGGATGCCGACAGGCTGGAACTGCCGCACTGTGTCATCACGTGCCAAACCAGCTAGGTGGTGGTATGATGGGAGCTCCCTCCAAGCGACCCAACCGATTGAAAGGCGCCTCATGCCCCGTGCCACGCTCCGTGATTTAAGTCGCCTTTTCCTGAAGCTGGGCATCTTTGGCTTCGGCGGTCCGGCGGCCCATATTGCCACCATGGAAGAGGAAGTCGTCCAACGCAAACGCTGGTTAAGTGAACAGGAGTTCCTCGACCTGGTCGGAGCAACCAACCTGATACCGGGCCCCAATTCAACCGAGTTGGCTATCCATATTGGCTACCAGCAGGGCGGTTGGCGAGGCCTGTTCCTGGCCGGAAGTTGTTTTATCTTTCCCGCCGTGATCATCACCAGCCTGTTTGCCTGGTTGTATGTTGAATATGGTCAACTTCCACAAACAGCTTCCCTGATGACCGGCATCCAGCCGACGGTACTGGCTATTATCCTGATTGCTGGCTGGCGACTGGGTAAGAAAGCACTGTTTAACCGACGCTTGCAAGTATTCGCCCTGATGGTCGCCGGTATTTCACTTTACCTGCCAGGAAAACAGATCCTGGTCTTGCTGTTCAGCAGTCTCATTGGAACCCTGTTGGTCAAGGCGCGCAATACACAACCTCCCGATGCACCTCCCTCACCTCCGGCACCTCCTGCAACACCCCGTACGACCCCCGCCATGCTCATGGGTGCCAGCACCCTCTCGGTTGCGCCCGGCGCCCTCACGAGCGGTAGCGGGCTGCTCGGTTCCCTGGCCATGCTCGGGTGGATCTTCCTTAAGACCGGGGCCGTTTTGTACGGCTCGGGTTACGTGCTAATCGCCTACCTGGAAGGTGAACTGGTCCATCAATACCACTGGCTAACAGAGAATCAGTTGATCGATGCCATCGCCATCGGCCAATTTACACCCGGCCCCATTCTCTCTACCGCCACCTTCATTGGCTACGTGGTCATGGCACCGCTGGGCCCCATGGCGTCCGTGGCCGGTGCCGTGATCGCCACGTTCGCAATCTTCCTCCCCTCCTTCCTGCTGGTTGGAATCACCAGTCGCTGGGTGAGTAAATTGAGATCACATCGCACGCTGTCGAAGTTCCTGGATGCCGTTAATGCGGCCTCGATGGGAATCATGGGGGCCGTGGTCCTGAAGCTGGCACGCCCCACGCTGCTTCCCGACAACCTTTCCCATAGCTGGAATATCTCTGTTTTCCCTGGCTGGAACATTGCGGTTCCACTTGACTGGAGCATTGCTGTTCGCCTGCTGATCGCCGCAGGCGCGATGACCCTGATCCTCCGTTACCGTGTAAGCCCTATCTTGATCATCGCCGGCGGGTTGCTCTGTGGTGCCCTACTGGGCCCCTGGCTCGTTTAAACCATGAACCAATTTATTCACCAACGCCACAAACCGCCCTCGGCACTGGAAAACGCCCGCCCGCTGATCCTGGCTTGCCCCCAGTTGCGCAGCAACGTCAACCTTTCTCGAATGGTGCGCGCCGCCAGTTGTTGCGGGATCAATCGGCTGATCACCTGTGGCAACAGCAAGGTCGACCCGACTATTTCGCGTGGAGGTGAAGAACAGCTATCGCTCGAGATCCGTCGCAGCCTGCCACCGGTACTCAAGAAACTACGATCCGCTGGTTATACGCTCGTGGGACTTGAGCAGACCACCCATTCCAAAAATCTGCACGATTACTCGTTCCCCAAAAAAACCGTGCTGGTCGTGGGACACGAAAGACATGGGCTCGAAGAACCGATCCTGGAACTGCTCGATGCGACCGTGGAAATCCCGGTTTACGGTCTCCCCTTTAGCTACAACGTGGCCACGGCAACCGCCATGGCACTCTATGAGTACTGCCGCCAGTATCCAACGGGATTGCAGCAGTCAAGTTACCCGGCTAGGACTTGAACCTAGAATGAGGGAATCAAAATCCCTAGTGTTACCGATTACACCACCGGGTAGCAAACGCTCAACAACTGGAGTGAGCACTAATAACTTACGTTTTTCGGCCATGTGTCACAACGGCGAATGACAATTGTTCCAACTCAATTGCCAAATCAATGCCCACGCTCTGCACGTGATCAGGCAAGGTAATGGTCATCGGGGCAAAATTGAGTAACCCTTTAATCCCTGATGCCACAGCCTGGTCCGCTACCTCCTGGGCCGCCACCGCGGGTACGGCAATCATCGCCAGCTTGATCTGTAATTGCGGCACCTTGATCGGTAAGGCCGCCATGGAATGGACCTCGATACCCTCCACGGTCTGGCCAATCAGCTGTTCATCAACATCGAAAGCAGCCGAAATACGAAAACCCTGGCTGGCAAATCCCCGGTACCGTAACAAGGCCCTACCCAGGTTTCCCATCCCCAGCAAAGCGACCCCCCAGGGCTCACTAGTCCCCAGGATACGCTTGAATTCAACAATCAACTCCTGGCATCGGTAACCAATCCCTGGATAACCGAATTGGCCAAAGTAAGCCAAATCCTTGCGAACCTGGGCCGCCGTAACGCCCAACAACTGCCCCAGGTGTTTCGAATTAGTCGTTTCGTGACCATCCCGCACCAGGCGTTGTAGTTCCCGCAGATACAGGCTTAAACGACTCACCACAACCTTGGGGACAGATCCGGTTGGATTCGCATCTAAGGGATTTTTCTTTGGATTATTCATCGTATGGATCGTTTTAAATGGCTGAGGTCATCAAAAAGTCAGGGAACGGGCTAAACGCGTCCACTGTAAACCCTCCCGGAAAAAGGGACAAGCTTTTCCACGCGGTACCAGTGTTTGCTAGAAAATGGACTTCATTTCGTTCCGGTGATCGCCTCCCTTCACAGCATCGTCGTCAGGACAGGAGTTCCTATCGGAAAAACCGTTTTAAACGGCAAACCGGGGCTTCCCTCACGATTGCCATCAGCGACCTATCTAGACCATATAAGTTAACTATCTTTCCCATTTTACACGTTCTCCTTAATGGACGCGTTGTTTCCGGACGATTCATGTGGTGTAGAAACCTCAGGCTCTTTGTTTGTCCCATTTAAGTCATTTGACTCATTTTGACGATAAAGAGCGAAGACCAGCCGATTTATCGGAACGGAAGCTGCCAGCATTTTGGACGATGCCTGGCCATGGGCAGGACGCTCTGCAACGTGGAAAAACAAATGGAATGAAGCGGTATTAACCTTCCCGGAAGCCGTTCAGTTTTTCCTGACCAATCGAATTGATATGAGGGGAAGCAGAGACCAAAGGAGAATTGTGCACCATGAATTTCCGACTAAAAATAACCAGCCTAGTCGTCCTGCTGGCTGCCGTTGGGTCGGACACCAGTTTTGCTGCCTACCTGGGTACAGGTGAGGCCTGTGGAGTCGCCAAGAGTGCTGACTGCTGTGCAAAACCGACGTGTCATACAGTGATGAAAACGCGACGACAGGTCGTGTACGAGAAGCAGCAACAGACTTGCTACCGAACGGTTTATGAAACCGTTTACGAAGACCAAAAAATCGATTGCGTTAAGAATGTCCAGGAAACGCGCTATCGTAATTGCGAGTACACGGTCTGCAAACCCGTTTACGAAACACGGTACCGCACCGTCTGCAATACCGTTCGCAAACCGGTCTGGGAAACCAAGACTCGCGATATTTGCTATACGGTTCGCAAGCCTGTTTTCGAGACCTGCCAACGCACGGTCTGTTACACGGTGTGCAAGCCTGTCTGGGAAACCAAGACACGGGAAATTTGCTATACCGTTCGCAAGCCCGTCTGGGAAACCAAGACACGGGAAGTCTGCTATACGGTTCGCAAACCGGTCTGGGAAACCAAGACACGGGAAGTCTGCTACACGGCCTGCAAGCCGGTCTGGGAAACCAAGACACGAGAAATCTGCTCGTACGTCCGCAAACCGGTCTACGAAACTCGTGAACGGGAAGTGTGTGAAGTGGTCTGCAAGCCGGTTCATTACACCAAGACCGTCCAGGTCTGCACGGGACGCTGGGAAACACAAGTGACTGAACGCCCTGGCCGCGTCATCCGTCGCCGCGTGCAGGATCCCGGTTGCTGGACCATGGATGACTGCAGCAAGCGTTGCGTCTATATCCCGGGGAAATGTCGCATCGAGGAAATCCAGTGCCCACCGCGACAGGTTTGCAAACGCGTCTGGGTCCCCGAGATCCAGAAACGCGAAGTACCCTGCGTCCGTTACGATCGACAGGTTGTCAAGAAAACCATTCCCTATACGGTCTGTCGCTATGTCACGGAAAAGCAAACCAAGACCTGCACTTACCGTGTCTGCCGCATGGTGCCGGAAAAACGGACCAAGACCTACACCTACCGTGTCTGTCGTATGGTGCCAGAGAAAAAGACCAAGACCTACACCTATCGTGTCTGTCGCATGGTGCCGGAAAAACGGACCAAGACCTGCACCTACCGCGTCTGTCGCATGGTGCCAGAGAAAAAGACCAAGACCTACACCTATCGTGTCTGTCGCATGGTCAAAGAGAAAAAGACCAAGACCTGCACCTACCGTGTCTGTCGCATGGTCAAGGAACAGGTTACCAAGAAGGTGCCTTACACGGTCTGCAATTACCAGAAGGAAACTCGCGTCAAGAAAGTTCCCTACACGGTCTGCAAACCCGTGCACTACACCAAGACGGTACGGGTGGCAAAATGCATTCCCAAGACAGTACCCTACACGGTCACCAAATGCGTACCACGCGTGATCTGCGTCGAGGTACCTGTCAACGCCTGCTGCTCACCAATCGGTCACCTGCGACAGAAACTGCTGTCGACACGCTGCTGTGAATAAGACACCAGGGTGATGATTCGGTAATGCAACATGATCTTTCAGCGGTGGTCCCTTTGGGGACCACCGCTTTTTTTATTCGTCACGAGGCTGACCGCCCCCAGGAACCACCGTACGCAACAACCACATCAGCGCAAAAAAATCGTAAGCCGCATGCGCCACGATCGCGGCAACCAACCCTCCACTACTCCAGTAAAGCAGGCCCAGGTAAGCACCAACCAACGCGGCAAAAACACCGTAAGCAGGTGTCACCCAGTGACAAAGCCCAAACAGCAAGGAAACGATTACCAGGGCCCACCAATCCCCGGATGCCCCTCCCAGCCAGCCTGCCACTGACTCTTGCAGCACGGCTCGAAACAACAATTCCTCCCCGAGTCCAGCAGTCACGGAGAGCAGCAACAATCCCCACCAGGAAGATCCCGCAAACATCGGCAGCAACTGGTCGTCAACCACCCGCCGCAACCGCCTCCAGGCGGCACCAGGCAATCTCCGGGATACCAGTAAACTGGCCAGCAAAGGTACGGTGGCCAACAGTCCCAGCAGGATCGAGCGGAAGTATTGTGCAGCCGTTGCATCTGCTAGATGTTTCCACAATGACTGGCCCCACAGCCAACTGAGCCCCCAGGCTACCAGGACCAACGATCCTTCGAAAAGAATCGCCAGCGGCAGGATCGAGTCGGCTCGCCCCTTACGCAACAGGTCCGGATCTTCCAGGACGGGAGTCTCCACGAGAGTGTCTTACCTCTATCCAGGGTTGCAGGCAGCTCAATTCGAGGTTTCCATCCATAATTGGATACACTCCCCGGCTTCAAAGCGTTATCATACTACCATCTTTACAGAACCTGCCGAGGCATACTATTCAGCAACGGATTCATCCATGCAACCAGCCACCCGGGTACTGCAATCAACAAGCGGTGTGCTGGCTGCCGGGACCTGCGTACTGATCCTGGTAACTGCCTGGGCAGATGCAAAAGTTCAACCGGTGACTGCCGCTTCAACCGTACCAGCGTTGACAGCTGTTCAAAAAAAACAGGTCCGAGGCTGGATCAAGGACCTGGGAAGCCGCCAGTATGTCCGTCGACAACAGGCCCAGACCAAGCTGCTGACAACTGGCTGGTCAGCGCTACCATGGCTACTACAGGCTCAACGCGATCCTCATCCAGAGCGACGATTTCGAGCCCGTCAACTGGCCAGGGAGATCCAGCATCGTCGGCTGCATCGAGAGTTTCAACAACTGGGACTCCAACCAGAAAACGCCATCAACCTCGACCTGGCCATGATCTCGATTGCCAGGATTGTCGACCCACTGGTCGACGACGCGAGTCTCACTCGACAACTGGATCAACTTGCCAATCGGGTGCGTAAGCTCCTGGGCCCCAACGTCTCACTCGAAAAAGTTCCCCCGGCCCAGGCCGTAGCCATGATTCAGCAGGTCCTCTTCCAGCAGCATGGATTCACCGGGGCCAAGGCCGAATATGACCATCCCAGGAACAGTTCCCTGGAAAAAGTCCTGCAAACTCGCCAGGGCCTGCCCATCCTGCTGTCCCACGTGGTAGTAGCCGTCGCTGACCGCCTGGACTGGCCGTTTGTCGGCGTCCCTGTCCCAGGCAGGTACATGGTCAAGTACGATGGTTCCCGGGCTCCTGCCGGCACTCCCAAGAAGGACATCCTGCTGGACCCTTTCGGTGGTGGAAAGATCCTGACGCTGGAACAACTACTGGAAATCGTTCCTTCACTGGACCCCGAAACCGCATTAACCCCAAGCCCCAGGCGAGAAACCGTCGTGCGCATGTTGCGCAACCTGGAAGCAGACTACATGGCGATTGGAAACCTGGAGCAGGCCGAACAAACGGCCCGGTATCTATGGCTGGTTGACCGCTAGGAAAACCAGATACGCCAAAACTGCTAAAAATTCGCCAATTGACGCTAAACCTGTCCCTTGTTAGACTTATAGTCTCTACACGAGAGTTTTACTTTTGCCCCATTGGACAAAAGCCGACAGCTCCTTTCCAGGCAGATTTGATCTATCTTGTTGAGTAACATCTGAGGCTTATCAGAAAACTCTCAAATCTGCGACATGATCCCAAGAAACACCTTCCAGGACTCACGCAACTTACCGTTCGCGACACCTGGGTATTTCCACACCTCGAGAGAGAACAAACATGACAAGCAGTAAGCGGAAGTCCCAACTGGGCAAGATGATCTATTACTTTGGTAAAACACGGACCGAGGGACGCAACGTCAGCAAGGAATTGCTGGGCGGCAAGGGAACGAACCTGGCCGAGATGACAGGCATTGGATTACCGGTCCCCCCTGGATTTACCATCACCACGAAGGTCTGTGACGCTTACAACAGGAACAACCAGCAATTGCCGGTCAAGCTAGCTGCGGACGTCAAACGCAACATCGCCACGCTGGAAAAAGAACTCAGCAAGAAATTCGGAGACCAACAGAATCCACTGCTCGTTTCCGTCCGAAGTGGTGCCGCGGTCTCCATGCCAGGCATGATGAATACCATCCTGAACCTGGGACTCAACGACGTCTCCGTGAAGGGACTGGCTGAAGGCACTCAAAACCCACGGTTTGCTTACGATGCCTATCGACGTCTGATCAATATGTTTGGCGACGTGGTCATGGAAATCGACCACAAGCATTTCGAAGAAGCGTTCAGCAAGATCAAGAAGCAATACCGGGTCAAGGATGATACGGATGTCCCGACCGAGGGCCTTGTTAAACTG
>JAZADA010000155.1:0-2848 GCA_036124135.1 Planctomycetota bacterium
ACCCTGGGAAACAAGTAATCGCATCGGACCCTGTTCTGGCTGAAGGAACTCGATGCTTGGCCAAGCTGCGTTTTTAGCGCACGTTTTTTTCATGAGCAGTCGAGTATTGTTGACCAGTTCAATGTGAATGGCCTGGTTGGTGTCCTGGTAGTCGTAGGTGAATAGAGGTATTCCAGCCACGATCTTCAACGTAACTTCCTCTCGTGTCTGCCGTTTTTCGTTGGTAACGGTTGCGCTACGACTCTGCCCCTGGCGTGTATCACGCGTGGTGATGCGACCCTGTACCAGTTCAAAGCGAATCCAGTTCAATCGCTGGATCAGATCACTGGTATGAATTTCCTGGCCTGGAGAGGGATGACCGTGGCAAAGGATGATTCCCGTCAGGGTAAGGATAAGCCTGGTCCATGAGGTTTTGCTGGCCAACTGCATCGGGTTGACTCCCTGGCAAGGTGAAGATGAGATGAGAAAGATGCTTCCCGTCTGGAACTGGGTAAACGGGAAAATCGAAGGGCCAGAAGTGTACTGGAATTGAGCTTTTAACTGGAGGTCGATTTCCAGGTTCGGTAGGGAACCCCAGCGCGGAGCATCAGGTTAAGGTTGAAACGCTGTTGAGACTGGTTTTTTAGAGTTAAAGCCAGTGTTTTGCCGCTCCTGCAGCGGCTCGATCAGCATGGTAGTCACGTAAACTGCCAGCTAGTCGTCTCCGTCGGAGGGTTTCCAGGCGTCTGCAGCCAACCCATAGGTCTGGATTTCATGAGATCCTTGTCGCGAACCAGGCAGGACAAAGAGGGCTGCCAAGGGCGGATAGGTCTCGCAGTATTGAAAAGCCGCTTCAGGACCCATGACAAAAAAGGCGGTCGCCAGGGCATCAGCCAAGGCAGCGGTAGGAGCCAGGACCGTTGCCGACAGGACACCGTCAGCCGGATGGCCATTACGTGGGTCCAGCACATGACCAAAACGTTTCCCCTGGTGGTAAAAAAATTGGTTGGCACTACCGGATGTACCCAGCGCACCATCCTGCAGGCGAATTTCAGCAAGTCGCTTTTCCGGTTTCAGGGGATGGCGCAGGGCGACCCACCAGCCGGGTTCATTGGAGCGGTCCGGGTAACGGGAACCCGCGGCCAGGATGCTGCTCATCCCACCGTGGATAATATAATCCTGGATATCAGCATCCTGGAAAAGTTCGCTGCATCGATCGAGTGCATATCCTTTGCCAATACTGCCCAGATTGATTTCCAGTCCAGCGTTGATGAAATGAACGGTCTCTTGATCAGCGTCCAGCTCAAGCCACCGGGTGCCAACCTGGCGCCGCGTTTCGTTGATATGTGCGGGGTCAGGTAACTCTCCCTGGCGGCGATGAAATCCCCATAACCTGGAGAGTGGTCCGGACGTGATGTCAAAACATCCGGCGGTTTGTTCGTGGAGTTTTTTGCATTGTTCGAGTAACTGGAAAAGACCAGATTCGACAGGGATGGGACGTTGTCCTGCGTGCTGGTTTACTTGGCTCACTTCACTGTCGGACTGATAAACCGAGAGCTGCGACTCCAGTTGGTCGACGAGGTCGAGTGCCTCGAGGGCGGTATCGGTAGCTGGGCCGTAGCGATCCATGTCCCAGAGGATCTGGAATTCGCAGGCCATGGCGCGACGGCTGATTTCTGCGAGGCAGGCCTCGGCGCGTGACGAAGCCTGGCCTGGTGGTTGCGTATTGGCTGGTGGGGTTTCCCCGATCACCGTTTCTGCCAGGTCCTGCAAAGCTCGCAGGGTGGAGCGTCCACGGATAAACTCGCGTCGATTAGTGTGATCCGGCTGATTCATGGCCTGTCCAGTATAGCTACTTGGATGTGGTTGCGGACGAGGCGCAAAGGTTAGAATGGGAAGGTCCCAGGCCAGGTCGGGAAGTTTACCGCTTGTCGAGGGTTTGCTTTTGTCGAATAATGGGCTGTTGCCCCAAAAGCGAGGGCATCTTGGTGAAGGAGAATTGATCTGATGTGGCTTCTATGCAGAAAACGCCTCGTGACAGGTTTGTGCCTGGTCATTCTTCCAGGGCTGGTGCTTTATGCTCAGCGCAGTAAACCGAAGGTGCGGCGGGCAAAATTACCTGCTGCCAGTCTTGGTGACCTGGATTCCCCTTTTTTCGAGAATGCCTTCGAGAAACTCAAAGGCGCTCGAACGATCGGTACCGGTACGGTCTCAGCAAAATCGGGTAGTACCGGGAATCAGCCTGGCGATAGTCCACCTGCTACTGGTTCGTTTAACTGGAGCGAGATGATTTCAAGTGAAACGATAGAAGACGAAGTGAAGAGCTTGAAACTGAAGATTGATATGGATGTTAACCAACCCTCGGCATTTGCTGGGCGTGGTTACCAGAAAGCAAGAGGACATTTTTCGATGCTTGCTGCGTTGTTCGGAGTGATCAACGAGTACGATAAAGATGTTCGCTGGAAAAAAGATGCGGATAAAGCGCGTGACTTGTTTGCCAGGACGGCTTCCAATTGCAAGGTGGGCAGTATCCAGGCTTTTAACGATGCCAAGGCACGCAAGCTAGAACTCCAGGATTTACTTAGTGGAAGTGGCCTGGTTACTGAAGCGAGTGCTCCCGTGGCGAGTTGGGACAAGGTCATCGGACGGTCACCGTTGATGAAACGCTTGGAATCATCCCAGCAAGCGAAGTTGCAGCCGTATACAGCCAGCAAGGGCGAGTTTAACAGCAACATTGACCAGGTATTGCATGAGGCCCAGGTCGTGGCTGTCTTGAGTGAAATACTGCTCAAGACAGGCATGGAAGACGCAGATGACGAAGACTATGCCGCCTATGCCCAACGGATGAAAAAAGCGGCCCAGGATATCA
>JAZADA010000156.1:0-4798 GCA_036124135.1 Planctomycetota bacterium
GAACACCTGGTCGACGAAGTCGAGTGTTCGTCCTGCGGGGGAAGTCGGTTACGAGAGGATGCGGCCAGTGTTCGTTTTTTCGGAAGAAGCATGGATGAACTTTGCCGACAACCCCTGGAAAGCTTGCAGGAGACGGTTGAGCAATGGGACCTTGATGCACGAGAGCAAAAGATCGCCGGCGAACTGATTCGTGAGATTCGCAGTCGGTTGCAGTTCCTGAACGATATCGGATTACACTACCTGAGCCTGTCGCGCCCGGCAGCCACGCTTTCCAACGGGGAAGCCCAGCGCATTCGCCTGGCCAGTCAACTGGGCAGCGGACTTTGTGGAGTGCTCTATGTGTTGGATGAGCCAACGATTGGTTTGCACCCGCGTGATAGCCAGCGGTTGATAGAAGCCCTGCAAAAGTTACGGGACCTGGGCAATACGTTACTGGTGGTCGAGCATGATCGCGAGTTGATTGCTGCCAGCGATCGCCTGTGTGATTTTGGACCAGCTGCTGGGCGGCACGGGGGTGAGATTGTTGCCCGGGGGACTCCCGAGCAGGTTGCCAAGCGTCGCAAGTCGGTGACCGGACCCTACCTGAGTGGTAAAAAGTCGATTTCCATCCCCACTAATCGTCGCCTGGCAGGAGAAAAAGAACCACTCAGTGGTCAATGGCTGGAAGTGTTGGGGGCCCGTCATCACAACTTACAAAACATCGATTTACGCATTCCCCTGGGAACATTGACTGCGATTACCGGACCCAGCGGCAGTGGTAAAAGTTCCTTGATTGATGAGGTCCTTTATGCAGCCCTGGCTCGGCGATTACATCGGGCCAAAGCGATTCCCGGGTTGCACGACCGCATCACCGGATTGGAATTCATTAACAAGGTGATCCGCGTGGATCAGAACCCCCTGGGTAATTCGCCGACATCCAACCCGGCGACTTACACCGGCATGTTCGATCTGATTCGATCGTTGTTTGCACAATTGCCGGAAGCCAAGCTGCGAGGTTTTACGCCACGACGATTTAGCTTTAACGTGGCTGGTGGTCGTTGTGATGCCTGTGATGGTAATGGCCAGCAGTGCGTTGAAATGCATTTCCTGCCGGATGTCTGGATTCGATGTGATGTTTGCCAGGGCAAGCGATACAACCCGGAGACGCTGGCCGTCACCTACCGGGGCCGATCGATCAGTGACATCCTCGATCTGACCTGCCAGGAAGCAGTTCTCCTGTTCGAGAACATTCCCAAGATCCGTCGTATCGTGCAGACCTTGTGTGATGTTGGGTTGGATTACCTGACGCTTGGGCAGGCAGCGCCCACGCTTTCCGGTGGAGAGGCTCAACGCGTGAAGCTGGCTGCAGAACTGGCACGTCCGGATACGGGGCAGACTCTTTACCTGCTGGATGAACCAACGACCGGTTTACACTTTGACGACCTGGCAAAATTACTGGAAGTCATTCACCGCCTCGTCGACCTGGGTAACACGGTCGTCGTTATCGAACACAACCTGGATATCATCAAGGCCGCTGACTGGTTGGTCGACCTGGGCCCGGAGGCGGGCGCGGAGGGTGGCCAGGTGGTAGCAGCAGGAACTCCCGAACAGGTCGTGGCCGCGATGCCGGCGGTTGGTTCGAGAAAACGGAAGTCAAAGAAACAATCCAGCCATACCGCGGTCGCCCTGGCGCCGGTGTTAGCTTCAGGGCCCTATGCGGAGCGAGTTGTATTTGATCCGAGCGTGCTTGATGAAAAGCAGGAGGGTGACCTGGAGATCCAGGAAGTGGGTAAGGAAACTTCCATGCCCTGGGAATCGGATGGTCGTCTATGGCATACGCAGAGTCGTGTTGATCGCAAGGGGCAGGCATGTCGCTGGGATGGAGAAATCCTGGGCCAGGTCGTGGATCGGATCCAGCAACTGGGAGAATTTAGCGAGACGGATTGGAGTGCCCGTAGTGTCGTGGAAATTGCGGCAACCAAGAAATCGACGGGCTGGTTTTTCCATGCAATTACCGGTGAAACCTGGCTGTTGAAGATGAAGTTTCGCGTGGCGCGGGGGACATTTCAACGGACGGAGCTTGTCGAAAAGATGCCGTTGAAAACATTGAACCAGATGGACGAGTTACCTGTCTACGGAAATAATCCGCGTGTCAAAGTCAAGACACTTCGAGGGCCGTGGCAGGAAGTGCAGGTCCACGCCCATAGCTGGGAAGAAATAGACACGCCGGCTTTCTGGGATTTCCTGGAACAGGCGGTGAAGGGATTCCGGAAGATTACCCAGCGTGCCGAGGAAGATCCCAAGCAGTGGATGCCGTGGAAAAAGCTGGGCCAGAAATGGCATTTCATGCGGAAAGGATTCCCGCCGGGAAAATCCGTGTTGTGGAAAGCGGAAGTGCTGGAAGAGCTTTTCGAAATCCTGGCAGATCTCCTGCCCGAGGGGCAGTTCCTGTGGAATAACCAGTCACGTGTCCACCTCTATGACCAGGGTGGACGTGATCCCTGGGCCACGATCATGACGAAGCGGAGCGAGGATGTTACGTTGCTGCTGCGAGGACCGAGCGGTCGTGTACCCCTGGGTCGCCTCGCTGGATTGGGTCGGGATCGATCCCTGGGTAAGGACACGGCCTCGGGGTCCGATATCGTCAAGTTGTCGTTTCGAACATTGGAAGACCTGCACAAGGGGAACCTGCCCCAGTTACTCCAGGAACACCTGGCGGCTGTGCGAGAGAAGAGCAAGCGTTGAGTCATCCGTGAATGCTGGAGAGGAAATCATGATCACCAAGCCACCACAATCGCCGCAGGAATCATTGATTGATCCGAACTTCCTGTTTCGGTTCTCGGTGCCCTGCCTGCGTTCCCGGGAAACCTGGACAGACGAGGGTATCAAGCTATCCCGGAAATACCTGGTTCCCAGCTTTGGTGAACTGATGCAACGACCGGTGTTCGCAGAGCTTCGCATGGGATGGAGTGAGCACGGTTTGATGTTCACGCTGCGTGTTTCCGGGAAGAAGAACACGCCCTGGTGTCGTTCGCAGAGAATCGAGGACAGTGACGGATTGCAACTCTGGATCGACACGCGTGATACGCATACGATCCATCGCGCTGGTAGGTTTTGCCATCGCTTTGCCTTTTTACCCTTCGGTGGTGGTAAGAACCAGGAAGAGCCAGTGGCGGATTGGTTGCCGGTGGCGCGAGCTCGCGAGGCCCCTCATCCGGCACGTGCGGAAGACATGGCTGTGCGCAGTGAAAAAAGAATCGATGGTTACATCCTGGAAGGATTTATTGCCGCTACAGCTCTCACCGGTTATGACCCGGAGGAATATCCCCGGCTGGGTTTCACGTATGCCGTGGTCGATCGAGAGCTGGGTTGGCAAACCTTGAGCCTGGGCCCGGAATATTCGTTCCGGGAAGATCCCAGTCTCTGGGGAACACTGGAATTGAATCGTTCCTGACGATCGAGGCCCGTGCTGAGTCCAAAAACCCGTGCTGAGTCCAAAAAAAAGACCGCCAGCTGGTGGGCTGACGGTCTCGTGGACTAACGCGTGATGGTTCGTTATTCCTTGTTGAGCTTGCAGCAGAGCGGGGAACCCTTGTTCAGCTCGCACTTGGCACAGACCTCGGCGCCTTTCTTGCAGCATTTTTCTCCACCAGCAGCCTCGCCACACTTGCCACAAAGGGTCTTGCCAGCCACATCGGCTTGCTTGAGCTTGCAGCAAAGCGGTGCACCCTTGTGGAAACCACAGGATTCGCAGGCCGTTCCATCAGTAGCACAACAGGTCTCGCTTCCCTTGTGTTGCCCACAGTCGCCACAGAAATTGACCTGTGTGATCTCTTCCTGGTTGTTCGTATTGGAGGCGTTCGTGTTGGTGTCATTGGAGGAGTTGTTATTTTCACCGCCGCCACATCCAACGAGAAGTAAACTCGCCAGGGCCATGGTAGTGATGTAAGCAGTCCATTTTTTCATGCTATAGATCCTGTTATTGAATAGCCTGTGAATTGGTAATAACCAGTGAGCCGGTATGAGCTGTTCACCAGTTAAGTCGACAACTTAGATTTTTTCCCGAAAAAGATCAAGGGAAAAATGTTGCCGCAGATACCCTCGATCAGGAGGCTGCATGGACGCTTGGCTCAAACAGGTCAGCCATGTCGCGGGCATGATAACTGCTGCGAACAAAGGGTCCGCTGGCAACCTTGCGAAAACCTAGTTGCCTGGCCAGTGCACCCAGTTCATCGAATTCATCCGGGGGCAGGTAACGAACAACGGGCAGGTAACGTGGGCCAGGTTGGAGGTATTGTCCCAGCGTCAACAGGTCACAGCCTGCCTCACGCAGGTTACACAAGACGTCCAGCAATTCCTGGTGGGTTTCTCCCAGTCCGAGCATGAGCCCACTCTTGGTCAGGATGCTGGAGTCGATTTGCTTGACTTGTTGAAGCAGGTTGAGCGTCCAGCGGTAATCGGACTTGGGTCCTCGCACCTGGCGATAGAGCCTGGGGACCGTTTCGGTGTTATGGTTGAACACCTCGGGCCTGGCAGCAACGACTCGTTGCAAGGCTGCCGGGTTGTTCAGGAAATCAGGGGTCAGTACTTCTACCGTGGCTGCGGTTCGTTCGCGAACGGCCATGACACAGCGATAGAAATGATCAGCGCCTCCATCCGGAAGGTCATCGCGGGTCACGGAGGTAATGACCACGTGTCGAAGTCCCATCCGTTCGGCAGCCTGGGCCAGCCGTTGCGGTTCGTCATCGCTCAGTGGCGCCGGTTTTCCGCGTTCTACTGCACAGAATCCACAGGGCCTGGTGCAGATGCTGCCCAGCAC
>JAZADA010000157.1:0-3556 GCA_036124135.1 Planctomycetota bacterium
AGGGCTGATCGTCAATGGGACGCAACCAGACGACGCTGGCCTCGAAGGCCAGGGGGTTACTCTTGGACCAATGTTGAAGATTATCGTCATCAATAATTCGCATGATCTCCGTACTTCCGTTGTCATATGCGATAGTTCTGGTCTCGAATGGAACGGGATCGGGATTGATCACGGGAAAACTCCCCTCGTCTGAGGTGATGTTGGTAGCGGGTTGTAAATGGTTGGGGGTAGTGGACATGACGGCAGCCTATTTCAGTTGGTTTTCAACATGGGGAGGATACAAAAAGTTGTTGAGGGGCAGGAAACAGGGTAATCCTATAAATGTCTTCGTGTTTTTCAGCCCAAAACTGAGATCATCACCCGTTTAGACCGATTTTACCGGCATCCTGGGCCAATCTGCCTCAGTTACGGCCAATTGCTATAAGTCGGGCGGTTGACAGAATCGGCAAATCCCTTTTAAATCGGCACTTACGAGGATGTAGCTCAGTTGGTAGAGCAACGGACTTTTAATCCGTAGGTCCAGGGTTCAAGCCCCTGCATCCTCATTTACAGAAGCTGCTAAAAGCTTCCAGTGTAGGGCAAGTGCCACGTTCGCGCAGTGTACGTGGCTAACGAGATCCTTTCATCCGTTAGGAAGATTCTGACGTGGCAGCGTGGTTTCGTTTCAACGTGGTGAATCGGTAGGCATCGAAAAGTCGGTCTTCGTTCGAAAGTACGTTTGCAGCAGAAACGGACTGGAGGACTTGCCATCCACCACCGACAAATTGTCCCATGTTGGTGCAACCGAAAACCATCGGTTCCCCGAGACGCCCCATGGCTGAGAAGAAATCTCTTGCGTCTTCCAGGTGGAGTGCATTGGAAGTGATGTGATCAATCCAAAAAACACTTCCTGCACTGGTAATGGATTCAATGTGCTTGAAGACCTGGGCAATCACATTGGAAGTCAAGTACATGGATAGCCCCTCCATGATCACCATGGTGGGTTGTTGCGGATCAAATCCGGCAGCTGCCAGGTCCTCGACCCACTGGTGGTCTCGCATGTCACCTGCGACGGGTATGAAATTATCGGCCGTACAACCAGGTACGCAAAATCGTTTTTCGCGATCTCGCAGGGCAGGTTTCAGATCGATACCAAACCATGTTTGGTCACTGTCCGAGTGATAAACGGGTTTCGGATCCAGGCCCACACCCAGTACCACGACCTGGGAAATGTCCTGGCCATGTTCTCGTAACTGTTGCTCCAGGGTTTCCGTTCGCGACTGAACCATGGCTGGTAACTGGGGCATCGTTTCTGTCATCCTTGCTGCCAGGGCTTTACCCTGTTCTCCGGCGATGCAGCGAGAAACACGATCTTTCCGTAGCCCGGCGATCATCAATGCTGAGGTGGCACGATTTTGTTCCTGGATTAGTCCCCCCTTAAGGTCCATGGTCTGGGGTTTGTTGACGTACATGCCGACGACATGCTCAGCAACAGCAACCAGCTTGTTGTCCTGGTGGATATGGACGGTCCCGCGATATTCACAACGCCCCTTGTGAAGCAGTTGACGTCTCAAGGAAACCGCTTCTTCGTGGGTAATTCGCACCGTGGCTTCCACCTCGCCGCTGCCGGGGGCGAGGTGCTGGATCTGTCCGCTCTTGAGCCACATCTGGACAGGCAACGCATGGCAACGATCATGGATGCCGGTTACGTACACACCTGGAATTGCAGAAAACATACTGACACCAACAGCGTAATCTGCCAGGACATAGAAAACACCGGCCTGATGCGTGCCGTTTTGATTGACCGTGGCAGGATCGAGTGAAACGGTTAACCGAGTTTCTTCTGGACTTACTTCGACGACACGCGCCTGCATGAAATCAAATAAAGGAACTAATTCTCGTAAACGTTGCGTGATCAGATGTGAGGAACAGTTTTCCTGGTGGAGTTGAATATCCTCTGCGTCCGGCCAGACTGCCAGTGGCTTGTAGCAATGTTCAAAACGGGTGACTTTGCGAATCATCCTAGGGCTCCATCAAAGGAAAGGTTTCGGGAAACCAGTTATAGCTGGCCTTTCCTTGATGCAACTGGTGTGCCAATGGCGGCATTTCAAAGAGAGAAGCGTGGTGGGGCCGGGCCTTCGATCGCCAGGCAGGGCCTCATGGCCCTACTGGGATCGTCTCCAGGGGATGACTGAATTTATCTGGAAAACAGTCAGTTTTGGTTACCTGTAGGAACCGTTGCGAGGGGACAATTGTACAGTTTCAACCCGTCCTGCCCGCTGGCTGTATCAGTCTAATACAGTGATAAAGCCGGCATTTTTCCGGTACGCCGACTTTGGACCAGAGGATGGGATCAGACTGATTTCCATGCTTGGCGTGATTTACTTTTTCTCAGGTGAGAGCTGTTTAATCCACTGCTGGATTAACTCAACAGCTTGTTGGTGCGTAACATTTGACCCCACATGAGGCATGTGGCCGAGGCCTTTTTTAGCCATGCGGTGGTAAATGAGTGAACGTTCAGGATTTCCTGTAATGAGCAGGGCAGGCTTGTCGATCCCGAATGTTCCCTGGCCAGCGGGCGTATTGATCGTCCCTGTTTCGTCCAGTGGCAAGTTTGCCTGTAGTTGGAATTCGGCATTACCGCCCCCCCACTTTTGATGACAGTGTGCACAGTTTGCATGTAGGTAGGAACGGGCGCGACGATCGAGATCTGCTGTTTGATCATGGTAGTCAATAAGCCTGGGAAGTTTGCTTACCGGTTTTGGTAAAGGCTTGGTGAAAATGCCAAGGTGATCGAGAGTGTCGAGTTGGTTGGCGATGACACCTCCGTAATCATGGCTTTTATTCATTTGTAGCGTATTCACTCCAAGTACGTACTTGGACGCCATTGTATGGCAGAGTGTACATTCAGCGCGGCTGGGAAATCTCCAGACTTGTTTGCGCACGCCACCAGGTGCTTCCGGATCTCGTACGGTGAATTCCCGGTTAAGTCCACCGCTGTCCAGCAAGGTGGCATCGGTTTGTTCCTCGTTCCAGACATAGGTATAGCCTCGCCAGACCTGGGCGCCGTACTGGTTTTCCTCTCCAGGCATTCTCTCGTGGTGCAGGATGCGAGTTTCGAGTCGCCGAGCCGTCTTTGGATTACCCACTTCCATTTCCAGGGAGAATGTCTTGACTAACACGGTGCCATCGGGAAATCGCCATCCGGGTGGAGCACCCGGTGGTGGCTGAGGGTAAGTCACCGTATCAAACTCGATCTGTGCGTTTCCTGGTATTGCGATGAAACGATCTTTCTTGGCATGGTCAGACCAGAGCGGCGCGTTCACAGAATAGGGAACCAGGCCCGGTGCGGGACGGTGCTGCTGGGTAGAACTGAACAGGCCGGTCTCGCTTAGCTTGCGTGGGAATGGTTTTGCCTGGGTAACCGGAGGTGCTTTCACCAATTGGTGTAGCTGCCCACCGGCGAAGTCGAGCATGATCATTTCTCCGGATGGATCCTGGGCAAACGCAACCAGCCGGATCTGGGTCTTGGCCAGCTCGTAATGATTCGTGACCTTGCCACGGGGGTCCGGGCGAC
>JAZADA010000158.1:0-16689 GCA_036124135.1 Planctomycetota bacterium
GAGATAACCCGGATCGCAGCGGTTGATTGCGCTGGGGATGCTTGCTGAGGCAACAAGCAGGCAGCGAAGAACAGTAAGAATGCGCGGCAATCAAGGGTGGTGATTCGCAGATGCTTTGTCACGATTATTCCAACTCAACCTTGGTCAGCGAGACAAGAGTTTTCTTTCCCGCCACCGTTTTGTACTGGCCGGTCACGGTCACCACTTTACCGACGCAACGGTCGAATCGCAATTTATGGTTATTCATGTATGGGATGCGAATCTCCAGGTCGGTTTTGTCCGAGAGCCGCAACTGGTAATACTCCAGCTCGCTCTCGATGCTGATCCGGAGTAAGCCCTTGGCTTTGAGCGTGTTTTCGCCCGTGGTGACGAGCTTCCAGCTTCCGTCATCCGGATTTGCAGGGGCGAAATTAGCGTCCTGGCTGATGCCTGCTAAGGGTCCTGTGGAATCACCAATGCTGCTGGGCTGGGCACCCATGATCCCCATGAGTGTTACCAGTAGGTTTGCATAAGGCTGGGCCTTGGGGTAACGCACGTGCCGACCGAGCTTCACCTTTCCGCCACCTCCACCGGCCAGGACGAGCGGAAGGTCGGTTAGGGAATGATAGTCGCCGTGCTTGATGCCGGATCCCCAGAGGATCAGGGAATTATCAAACAGCGTGCCGTTGGCTTCCCGGATACCTTTCAGTTTTTCGATTAAATACCTGAACTGCCCGGTGTGCCAGGTGTTGATCTTGTCGTATTTAGGCAGGACCTTTTTGTTTCGAACGTGGTGCGATACGTAATGAAACTCCGCATTCACACCCATGAAGTCATAATGCACACGGCTGTTGGTATTGGCGAGCATGCAGGAGATAACACGCGTGGAGTCCGTCCAGAATGCAAGCGTGATCAAGTCCAGCATGGCCTTGATCCGTTCGCCAAGGTGCCCAACCTGGAGGTTGGGGTCTATCTCGGTGAGCTTTTTGTCTACGTCGAGGTTTCGGGCGTTCTGTCGGGCCTGCTGGATATTGGTTTCCACGTCACGTATGGAATCGAAGTACTGTTCCAGGACCAGCTTGTCTCGCGAACTAACTTTCCTGGATAGCGCCGAGGAAGCTTCCTTGACTCCATCAAGCACGCTCAACAATTGTTCCTGCCGTCCTGCTCGGGTTGTATCCCGAAACATCATGTCAAAAGCTGCCTGGGGATCATGGTGCCCGCGAAGCGGTTGGTGGTTCTTGTCGTAGGAGAGGACATTCAGCCAGGGGTGCTGCTTCCAGACGTTGTCGGCGGTCAGTTGCATGGACTTGATCGGCGTATCGTTTCCGATGCGATCGGCGATTCGTTGATCGAATGAGTACCGGTTATTGTCCTTGTGTCGAGTGGAACTCATGAAGGTGCCAGGGGCATCCATGTGGTCTGAGGACCCCTGGTTATCAAGATTTCCGAGTATCAGGATGTCGTCGCGGACCGTTTTTAGAGGGGTGAGAATTCTCGATAGTTCAAACTTGTTTTCAGTTCCACCGACAATGTCCCACGAGTGGGGATTGACCCCGCAACCCTTGTATAAGACGCACATCCTAACCGGGGCCTGGCGGACTGGTTTGGCGTGCGTTAACGCGGGTGACATGATGTCGAGAAGCGGTAACGCCATGGAGAAGCCGGCCCCCTTCAGGAGCTGCCGCCGTGGGATGAGATAGGAGTTACGGCTCATACGAATCCTCAATTTGTCATTTCGACGGTTGGTGGGGGGACATAGGCATCGATCCGACTCCGACAATGATAGCATCAAAGGGTTCTCAAAGGCAGGCGAAAAGTGCGCGGTACACCCTTTTGATCGGTCAGCTAACCGCGAAAGCGACCGTTCTTTTCAGGTCATTTGGCACGAATGGGCTGAAACGGCGCTGCCATAAGTGGTTCGGGCGATTTAGCAAGCCGTCTGCCCCGTTTGGACTCGTGGGAGGCGGCGGCAGGTGGCTTGCTTCAGGGATTCGTGAGATCGTTGTTCCGCGGGACGAAATCGAATTCGTAAGTGTCGCCGAGCTGGCAACGCGTCATGTGGACGATTTCCTGGGTGTGACCCCGGAAATGCGCTGTGGCGTGGAAGATGGCTTTTATTCCAGTGACAGCATTTCCTTGCACGCTCCTGGTTCGAAGTAGATCCGCGGCAGAGGTTCCAGCGAGCGCATCCTTTGCATCTTCGACGGCCGTCGTAAGAATCGTCATTAGGTGGTGTTTCGGTGACATGTCGCGTTGGTCGAATTCTTCTTGCCGTTTCCGCACGTCGGGCGCGCCACCAACGCCTGATACGATCCACTGCCTGACGTTTCCAGAAAGGTGCAGCAGCAGGTTGGCGATACTGTTCATCGATTCAGCGGGGCGCCACCACGTTTGATCGTCATCGAGCTGGTCCAGGCAGTGGCTGATGATACGAAGGGCCTCATCAAATTCCTGGCAGCCGTGACTTGTTACTGCCGTGGAAACGGTTTCGAGTGTTGCGGGCATCGGACTTACTCCGCCTGGGTTAGAGTGGTGTGAAGGGATCTGGGTTACGCATCGTTCGCATCGGTTATGGCGGGTTTTTTTTCGGGCGTGTGAGGCGGCGGATCGGCTGGTTGCGGTGGGCCGAGCAATCCCCCGGAGATTAGCCAAGCTCCTTGACTGCCCGTGCTGCCATTCGGATTGCGACGAGGGCGTCAGCAGCTGGTGCAGAATCACTATTGGCAATGGTGATGCGTCCAAAGGGCTGGCGGCCTTTCCGAGTTGAATTTCCTGGTCCACCATACGAGTAACCGTGCGCCCATCGATTCACGGAAATACTTTCAACATCCCGGTCGAAATCGAATCCCCCGGCCTTGAGCATGCCACCCAGGTGCTCCCGGATCTCATTCTCGTAATCCTGGAATGTCAGTTCGAGCATCTTGTATCGTGCCTCACGGAATTGTTCGACTGCTGGTGCGCCCACGGTCTCCCCCGTTGGGCAGCTTACCATCTGCAGAATGCATGGATCGCTGGGGGTTTTCGTGAACTCGTAACCCCCCATGGTGACAGGGAAGTCCATTTGGACGACCTGGTGCATGTTGCCGGGTGACATAGCGAGTCCGATCCCCAGGTCCTTGATGGCCTGCCAGTTTTTTAACCCGACGGTCGTATATTGCAACGGGCTCTTGGACTGGAGTTTCAGGGCGGCATGTTGTGCCCTGGGTAGATCCTGGACAATATGGGGAATCATCATGTTGTAACAGGCCATCACGACACCTTTTCCCTTCACATGGTATGGCTTGCCCCCGTTGATATAGGTGACGGACACCTCCTTCGACCGAGCAGGGGTGCCGTCATGCCGCACATTGACCACCGTACTGTTGAGCCGGATCCGTACATGATTGCTTGCTTTGTCTAGTTCCCGGTAGTTGAATCTTGCTAAAAGAAGCTCTTCCGCGTTGCTCCCTTCAGCTACATCCGGAACCATGTGCTTGACAAGAGCGCGAGCCACGGTGGCGTTGCCATCCGGGAAATGGTGTATGTAAGGATTGTCTTCATCGTAGGTAGCCACCGGTGCAAATCCCATCGCGCCACAACTCTTGGCGGATCCGATACTCATCACGTCGGTGCCGCCGCTACCCCAGTCGGCAGCGGAGTGCCTGGCCATTTTTAGAACCCCAGGATCATCAACCCGCAGGTGCTTCTTGAGGTAATCGTAGTATGAATGTGAGCGGACGTAGCGGCTCACTTCCTGCCGGGGAAGCTTAAGGAGGTGCAGGCCGCCATTTAATACCCGTAACAATTGCTCCTTGCCTCGTGCGCTTAGGGGAGCCTCTTGAGCAGCCTCGGTGTGAGATAGGGTGGATTGCGCCAGCCCCTCAACGAAATTTGGATAGTTGCAGTAGGGGTGTTTGACGATCTTGTCCCGGCCGAATGTGGCCTTGTTGAAATACGTGACAGCGCCTAGTTGGTGGCGCTTGTAGAAGCCGCGGTCATAGGCGATTTTAAATCGGTCCAGGTCGACGCCGATATCCTCGAGGAGCGCGAGGACCGTTCTGCCTCCATTCCCGGGGTTAACGAGAGTCTGTGAACCACCGTATCCAAGCCGCAGGTTCCCATCAATCGTGTGCTCGTTTCTCTTCGCGTGACCGCCGAAGTCATCATGGTTGTCGAGGATGAGCACTTTCTTGTCTCGGCCATGTGCTTTCTGGTAGAAGTAGCCTGCTGCAAGTCCGCTGAGACCACCACCGACCACCACGAGATCGTATTCTTCTTTCAGGGATATGGTGGGACCCCAGTTGGACTTTCCTTGCAATGCCCTAGCGTGGGCGTGAGTGTTTGAGCCGGGGTGACTTCCGCGAAGCCCGGTGCGTGCGGGTGGATAGTAGGAGGGATCAAGTGCGGCGAATACGGCCTGGTCGCCGCTGGTGGGAACGAACGATGCGCCGGTGGCGAGCAAGGTTCCGTTAACGAAGTTTCTTCTGGTGATTTTACTCATTCGGCAGTATGTTTATTGCGATTCGTGTGACGTTGGCTCGGCGGGGTCGCGAGACGGAATGTTGATTCCAGGCGTGGGCTATTTTCGCTCCCCGTGATGCCGTCTGCAAGTCGTGGCTGGGAAAAGGTATCTAGATCATGGAGTGCCGATACTGTCATGGTCGCGCGGTGTGCGTTACAATTGTTGCCACTTGCTAATACGCGTTCACGATTTTCCGGTGAGGTGTAGTCAAGGGAAGATTCGTGCGCGTTTATTGGTTTTTGCGCGGACGCGAAAAACGACAATATATCGACCGATGTACCAGGACAGGAGTCATGATGAGAAACAGGATTCATCTAATACTTTGTTTTATTTTCTGCTTAACCGTGTGCGCGTCGGTGCAGGCCGAGAACTGGATGCGGTTCCGGGGCCCCACGGGCCAGGGTATTTCAGGTGAAAAGAAGTTGCCGGTTTCCTGGTCGGCGACCAGGAATGTCAAGTGGCAGTCGAGCCTCCCTGGGAAAGGCTGGTCGTCACCGATCGTCTTCGAAGATTATGTGTTCATCACCGCGTCGGGCGAGGAAGGCGTCTCCTGTCGAGTGATATGCCTCAATCGAAAGGACGGGACCATAGCCTGGGACAGAGAAGTCCATCGCCAGAAACCGGGGCCGATGAGGAAACAGAACTCCTACGCTACCCCGACACCTGTCACGGACGGAAAGTATGTTTATTCTGTTTTTTATGACGGCACAGTGATAGCCGTTGATTTTGCAGGGAAGATTGCCTGGAAGAACAGCGAGGTAAAATTCTTTAGCTTGCATGGTCTCGGTGCCTCGCCCATCCTGGCCAATGGCCAGGTGATCATGCCGTTCGATGGAAGTAGTCGCGACGAGACGAAGGTTGGCTGGAAAATCCCCTGGGAAAAGGCGGTTGTACTTGCGCTGGATGCCAAGGATGGTTCGGTGCGATGGAAAGGTCAACGCGGGAAGTCACGCGTGGGCCACGTCACGCCGATTCTCGTTAACAAGGGGGGGACCCTGGTCAGCGCTGGCGGTGACCGCGTCCAGGGTTTTGATCCGGTAACCGGCAAACGCATCTGGTCGGTTTACAGCCAGGGCGAGGGTGTGACGCCGTCTCCCGTGTTTGGCGACGGGCTCATTTACACCTCCTCCGGTTTTGAGGCTCCCACATTGCGGGCCATTCGACCGGGCGGAAAGGGTGATGTCACCAAGAGTCACATTGCCTGGGAACAAAAGAACGGTGTCGCGGCGCTGTCTTCGTTACTGTACATCAAGCCGTACCTCTACTCGATTTCGAGGGACAATATCTTGCATTGTATCGAGTCAGCGTCCGGTGAGATTGCCTGGAGGAAGCGGCTGTCCGGTACCTACTGGGCTTCACCTGTTTATGCGGACGGCCGGATTTACATCTTGTCCGAGGAGGGTGTGACACTCGTTTTGCGGCCCGGATCAAAGTACGAAGAGATCGCCAAGAATGAACTCGGGGAAACCTGTTTCGCGTCCATGGCGGTGTCGCAGGGTAACTTCTATATTCGGTCGGCAGAGAAGCTTTATTGCATCGGCAAGTAGCTGTTTGCCATTGCATGATGGTTAGTCAGCGACCGTATCGACGTACGTTGGAGATGCGGATTTCACCGATCTGGCCAAAGAAGTTGCCATAGCCCATGTAGTTAAAGTCGCCGCCATATTTAACGGAACCGCCAATGCGGCTGAAGACGCTGAATTGGGCAGTGTGCTGCCGATCGTTGACCAGCTTGCGGCCGTCTGGGGTTTTCAGTTGCCAGATCAGCTTGCCATCCAGGAATAACTGGTGGAGATCCTCCTGGTAGCTATACTGCCAGGCGACATGATGCCACTCGATATCCCGTATTCCAACCTCTGACTGCCGGGCCACGATTCCCTCGGGGCGCTTCCAGGGGTGGAGATTTTTCCAGGTGTGATTGGAACTCTGGAAATGGATCCCCGGTGCCATGCTGCCGTCGGGTGAATCAACCTGCGACAGGTAGAGTTCCCAGACGCCCCGCTCGCTCTTGTCGTAGGTGCCACACACGTGTCCATACTCGAATTTCTTCAAGGGGATATCGTTAAAAGCCTGGTAGGGGCCGCCACGGCGAACCCAGGCTTCCACGGTCCATGCCTTCGAACACGTTTTCATGTCGAGCCTGGGAACGCCATAGCCGAGCGAAACGTAGCCATGCTCGCCGTGCCCTGTTTCCTGGGGAAAACGTCCATCCCGACCGGTCCATTGGTAACGGCGGTCAGCTCCCATGTTGGTGTAGGTTAAGGTTGACGCTTCGCCCCCGGCGATGCGCTCAGGAATAAAGCGTCCGCTGGGGCCCTGCCAATCGTAGAGAGCAACCGTCTGTGGGTCCGCGATCATGGTGCGTAGCCTTGCGGGCAGGACGCGGAAGACCAGGGTACTAAGCGCAGTGTGCCCCTTGGCATCGGTGGCCTCTATTTTCAGCCGGGTATTACCGGGATCGCGAGGAGTCCCACTGATGATTCCCGTTCGGGGATCCAGCGTCAGGTTGCGCGGCAACGAGTTGGTCACGATCTTCCAGTTTAGGGGTGTGGCGAGGTGTTCGGCCTTGAGCACGGCGCGGTAGGGCTGTGCGACAAAGGCGGAAGGGACTGATTCGGAAACGATCCGACCCGGGGCTACGGTCAGGACGAAGGTGTGTTTGTCGGTATTTCCCGAATCGTCGTTGGCCAGGATGGTCATGGTTCGTCCAGTGACCAGTTCCGTGGGCGTGCCGTGGAGTTGGCCGGTAGCATCAAGCACCAGCCCTTTGGGTAGACTCGTGGGATACATCATCTTCCAACGGACTTTGCCAGCGGCGGCATCGGCGCCCAGCTGGATCGTGTAGGGAAGTCCCAGCCCAGCCGGAGGCAGTTTCTGGCGGATGATGGTAAGCTTGCTAGCCACCGGGAACCGCATGATCCTGGAAATTCGCAGTTCGTCAATCTCCCCTTCCATGTTGTACATGGTCATACCAAAGTCGCCCGGCTTCCAGCCAGGTTGTTTAGTTGGCCGGAGGAATCCTCCTACCTGGAAGGGAATGTCGCACGTTTTTCCGTTGTTCTCGATAATGCGAGTTGGGGCGCGGCCGGGTGCGGGCAGCGGCACCTTGCGAGTCATTTTTCCGTCGACGAACATGTAGCCGGTTTGATCACGGTATCGGAATTGCCAGGCGACGTGATGCCAGTTGGTGTCATAGAAACGTCCCCAGTCTTTTTCAAGCCAACCGTGGCTGTAACCGGGCCAGAAGGCGCCACCAACATCATTGTTAGGGTCTTTGCCCTTGTGGGATCCGAGAAAACGGGCGCCAGGCAGTAAACCTTTCTTGAGGGTCGCGTTGCCGAAGGATCCGTGTGTGCGCAGGTAGAACAGCCAACCGTGGCGGTAACCATCCGCGAGTCCGGCTCCTTCCTCGTCGGTTCCACAAATGTTGGCAAAAGTGTAGCCGTTATTGACGGCAGTTGAATTGGCGCGGTCCTTGCCACCCGGGCCAGTGTACCGGACCCACGCTTCCACGGTCCATTCCTTGTCACAGGTGCGGAAGTGCAGCTTGTCGTTATTGGTGGGTCCGATCAGGAGGTGATCGTTGTTCCGGTCAAAGCGGGCGGTGCTTCCGAAACCGGGGCGTTTTCCCCAGAGCGCCTGTTCGTACGCAGTGAGGGTCAGCTTCGGGTCACCCATTGCATCGTGGGCCTGGTTGCCTTTGCCCTCATCAAAGTGGTAGAGCACGACGGTGTCGGGGTCCGGGGTAAACGGCCGTTTCCATGTGTCGGCGGCGTCCAGGTGTGACACGCAAACAGCGACTAACAGGAACGACAACGCCGGCCCTCTCTGGGAATGCCTGGTGGTATTCATGAGCATTATCTCCACGGGATGGTTTTTGAGGTGCTGTTGAATTGTCACATGCTGAACGGGGCTCCGCAAGGTTTGCAGCACAGCCGTCCTTCGCCGTGCTTTCATCGTCCAGTGGCTGGCCTGTTGTGGACCCGGTGATGGGCGGCGATGGGCCGCGGGCTACTTGTTTCCGTCCGCAGAATCACTGACGAGAAGTTTGAAGATGAAACTTCCATTGTCAGTACGGATTCCCACAGGGCCCTTGATGTCGGAGATGTGTTTCGGGTCGATTTGACCGGACCAAACTCTGCGCCCGTCAATGGTCACGTTGCAGGTAAAACGACCGGCTGTCTCCGTAACCGACGCACCGAGTCGATGGGGCTTTTGGGTGGCAGCGGTGATGCCAAGTGGCTTTAAGCGAACGCGGGCTAACTGCATGTAACCGTGAGCCTGGCATTCCTTGTAGGTTACCTTTCCGGGATTTCGCTTGAGGGCGATGTAAAGCTCTTCCGTAGGCTTGATGCGCCACATGATATACAACAAGTTGCAGGTGTTCATCGCCCGCATCTTCAGTCCAATCTGCCGTACCAGGGACCCTGAATCGAGCAAAGCGGTTTTTTCGGATGGGCCGCGATAACGGAACTGTAATACCGCGTTGGAATGTTCGCCGGTGGTTCTGACGGCGCGTTCCTTGGGGCCCACGACGGTGAGGTAACCAGACTTGGTCTGTGATATCTGGCCCAGGCTAACGCGGAGATCAGAGCGCGGTGTATCGATAGGTTGTCCAGCTCGGAGGTGGCCAGCAAGAATCAGGGACAATAGGGTCAGTAATAAATTCTTCATGGTTTAGCGAACCTGTATGCTCGGTGGAAAAGACGAATGATGCGGGTCTATCGGCAGGCGCCCTCCCAGGAGGTGACGCGGAGTTACTGGTTAATTGGCTGGATTACCCGGCTTCGAATACGGGGAACGATTTCCTTTCCGTCGGTGAGGTTCGGCTTGTTCGCGATACCCAACTCGGCCGGGGACTTTCCCACCCACTTGCTGTCGCGACCCTGGACCGTGATGCGGGCATTGACGGGGTCGATGGTTAGCGTGGTGAAAAGGCTGTCACGGTACGGGCAAGTGTACTCGACCCAACGGAACTTGGCATGAATGTCAGCGGGGTAGCTCTTGTTGCGGTAGGACCCTCCGACCCACTTGTAGGATGCCGAGTTGACGTGCAGGTAGGAAATCTTACCCGCGCGATCGACATGGTCGATGTGCGTGTGTCCGTTCACTGCCAACAGGACCTTGTCCGCGGCGGAGTCGAGTAGAGCCTGTACAGCCTGGGCGTTGTCGATCGCGGAGGGGCCTGCAAGGGGCTGATGGCAAATGACCAGGATGGGGCCCGGTAGCGCCTTCAGTTGTTCCGCGAGCCAGGCAAGTTGCGTCTCGCCAATGTGCGCTGGATAACCACCCTTGTGGTTCTTCGGCTTCTCGTTTCCATCCAATACAACCAGGTTGAGGCCGTTAACATTCTCAGTGTAATAGCGTCCTTTCATTCCCCAGAGTTTTGCGACCTCGTCGAAGCTATGACCTCCATCAATTTCGTGGTTCCCAAGAACGTGAAGTGTTCTGGGGTGAGCCGTTTCAAACGCCTTCGTAACCGCTTCGTTTTTCTTTGTGGGGTAGGCGAAGTCACCGAGTTGTATCAGGGCGTCAGGCTTTTCTTTCTTCATGGCATCGAGGAAGGCCTTAAGTCTCTCAGGCCCATCGTGCATGACGTCCTGGTGCAGGTCGGCAATCATCCCGAGCTTGATAGGCGTTTCTATTCGACGCAGGCAAGCCATGGTTTGCCGGGGCAATAGTATGGAGGTCGTTAGTGCGCCGGTGTTGCGCAGAAAAGCACGTCGCGACGTGTTTAGTGGTTTCATGTCGATACCTTCACGCGTGGACAAGAGGACAGACGCAGTCACGGCCCCTATCTTCACATCCCGCGGACCGCATGGAAAGCTCTCTACTCGGTAAATATGTCTTTCTACGGACACGATGGTCGGTAGAATCGCCATTTCACTGCCTTGTCGGCCAATGGGTTGAAGGCCAGGTGAACCATGCCGGCCAACCAGGAGTCGTGTCAATGAGGAGCGAACTAGTCACTATGTCGAGTTTCATTCGACGTTACCAGTTCCCTTGGACGGGCACACCGTTTTAGCGGACCAGGATATAGAGGGAAGACGGATCGGCGCTACCGGGCGATTGCAGCAGTAAGATGAGTTTTACGGAGCCGCTGGGACTGTTGCATAATCGTGCAAAACCGTAGCAGCACGGGACTTCAGGTAGTTTAATTGTGGCTGGTTTTTTCTGCGCTAGTACCATTGTTTGCGGAGTCGGTTAGAATGATTAGTCAGCGGACTGTTAAACAGTACAGATAGCCCCGAACGGGAGGACGAAGACGAGCTCGACTGAGGCCCCTGCCTGACGCGATCAAGGTTGGCAGTGTGGCCATGGTGCGGGTGACTTCTGGCGAGCCTTCCATTTCACCCACCCTCGCGGTTTCGAAAAGGATATTTTTTCGATGGCTAATATTACACGGCGTCTTTTTGTTCATTCCTCGCTAGCTGCGGGAGCCACCCTATCTCTGTCGCGAAATTCTCATGCGGCACCCAATGACACGATTGGTGTGGCCGTTATCGGCGCTGGAGGCCGCGGAGGCACCCACATTGGTGAATGGCTTGGTGACCCTCGAACGGAGATCCGCTATATCGTAGACGTCGACGCCAAGAAAGGCGCCGATCGCTGCAGCTATATCGAAAGGAAGCAGGGAAAACGGCCGGAGTTGGTCGCCGACATGCGTCAGATCCTTGATTCGAAGTCGATCGACGTGATCAGCACGGCGACGCCCAATCATTGGCATGCGTTGTGCGGCGTCTGGGCGATGCAAGCTGGCAAAGATACCTACATTGAGAAGCCGATCTGCCACAACGTAGCGGAAGGCTCGGCGCTGGTGGCAGCGGAAAAAAAATACGGCCGTATGTGTCAGGTCGGCACACAGTGTCGTTCCAACCCAGCCATTCAGCAAGCCGTGAAGTTCATCGCGGCGGGCGGTATTGGCGAAGTGAAATTGGCCCGCGGCCTTTGCTACAAGCGCCGCAAGTCTATCGGACCGCTGGGTGACTATGATGTTCCTGGGAACGTCAACTTTGACCTCTGGAGCGGCCCTGCACAGTTTTCCGATCCTCGCGTCACGCGCCAGCGATTTCACTACGACTGGCATTGGCAGCGGCTGTATGGCAACGGCGATTTAGGCAACCAGGGGCCTCATCAGACGGACATTGCCCGCTGGGGATTGGGAATCGACGAACACCCGAGCTCGATCATCAGTTACGGCGGTCGACTTGGCTATCAAGCCGAGCGTAAAGACAACGACTATGTGGACGCTGGCGACACCGCCAACACGGAAGTCTCGATCTACGATTATGGAGACAAGTGCATCGTGTTTGAGACGCGTGGCCTGGATGTCACCAAGTCGGACGACGAAGAGCTGAACCGGTTGTTTGGCAAGGACAGCGGCAACAAGATCGGCGTTGTCTTTTATGGGAGCGAGGGCTACCTGGCTCAGACCAGCTATACTCAGTGTACGGCGTTCGACAAGGACTTCAACGTTATCAAGAAGTTTGGTGGCGGTGGCAATCACTTCCGCAATTTCATCGACGCCTGTATCAGTCGCAACGCGGACCAACTGAACGCTGACGCTTGGGAAGGCCACCTGTCGGCCGCTGTCAGTCATCTGGGTAACATCTCTTACTACCTTGGTGAAGACAACAGGGTGTCGATTGATCAGTTAGGCGAAGCGCTAGGCAAGGTGAAGAGCCTGGATGACAATGGCGCCACGTTGAAACGCACCGTACAGCATCTCAAACGCAACGGGGTCGATTTGGCGAAGTACTCGTTGTCGCTGGGGCCGCAGCTTCAGTTTGATCCCAAGAAAGAGACGTTTGCCAACTCGGCTGAAGCCAATGCCTTGCTGACGCGGGAGTACCGCGACGGATTTATCTGTCCGGCTGCCGACGCAGTTTAAGGCGGCGTGGTTACCTGATGGCAACCGTCGCCTGGATTTCTTCATCGAGGGAGCCCCAGGTAAAACGGAATCGTCGGCCTGGCGTGGCAGGATTGCTCTCCCGCCACCATGATGGTCCTTTGGAGGGATGGGGGGCCTGGTTGCGGCCTGTCGTGAGTCGTCATTGTGAATTCAGGAAAGCGGCCAGTTTCGGGGTGTCGAGAGTGCGGGTGAGCCGAAACACACCCGATGGGCCGTCGGGGTGGCCGGAGTAGATAAAGATGTGTTGGACACCTCGTTTGCGGTCGATCACGGCAGCGGCTGGATGGAAACCGTCGGCATCCTTGTAAAAACGGCCTTCACCTGCGAACAGCTGGCCGTCACGCCGCCATTGCCCTGACTCCCAGTCCGCTGGGTCCATGCTCCACAAGATGATCTTCATGGCATCCCGATTTGAGCGGCAGACCTCAAGGCGTTGCGTCATGGGGTTAAAGGACAGGTCCACGGTACCAAGTGCCGGATTCAGGTTTGACAGGATGGCCTTGGGCTTCTGTCCGGGCGTCCAGGTTATCTGCGAGTGCGCATCCTTCTTGTCCTCGTTCCGCGAGATAAAGAGGAACCGGCCTTCGTGTACGAGCGCGGCTGGAGCAAATTGCGAGAATCCCGCGTCATGCTCTTCGTCCTTCCAGGTGGCGCCGCCGTCCCGCGACTTGAGTACCACCAGTTTCTGTCGGTCGGTCGTCGGCTTCCCTGGTGGGCCGAACCAGTTGCCAAACGCCATCAGGCCATGCTCGGGATGATCGATCATGCGCGGTCCGACGCTGAATATTTCACGCGGGAACGTGTCCTCTCGCAGCGCGCGGGAAAAATGCTTCCAGGTTTTCCCTGCATCGTCAGAGCGGAACACGCCATGGTTATTGATCGCTACGACGGCACCGTCTCGCGTGGTCCCGATGTTGTAGAGGTGAATGGGATAGCCCTGCTTGCTCTTGTTTTCCGGGTCGAACTTGTAGCGATGTGAGAGAGGCACGAGGCCACCCCGGTAGCGGTCGAGGGGTTTCATGCTCATTCGCAGGTCATACGGTTTGGACCAGGTCCGGCCCCCATCTACCGACCGAACCACGATTCCGTAGGAATGCTTTTCGTTGGGCCAGCCGGAGAATCTAGGCGACGTGTGTCCCGGGATGCGGCGGTGCATGACGACGATCGTGTCATTGACCATGGTGGCGACGGGCCAGCCGTAGTGGTTGCAGTCGCCGGGCGGGTTAACTGGCAGGTGAACCGGGAGGATCTCAATTAAACCCTTTTTCTGACCTTGCTGGAGTTTTTCCAGTTGTCCCTGGGACGCCCTCAGTAGTTTCTTTGCCAGTGGGCTTAATGGCGCCCCGCCGGGCAACTGGGCGGCAGGGGCGGGCACTGCCGCGGCTCCAAGCATGGTGCATAGCAACACGAGAATCCGCATCAGCCGCGAGGGCAAGGATCGTCTCGCCTTTCGATCGCCTGGGTTTCCATGGTTCATGTGGTAATCGGTGCTGCGGCCACGATCGGAAAAGGGAGCGTTGGAGGTCTTCACGGTTTCTCCTTGCGGGACAGGTGGCGGTCACCGTTGCGAGGACCGCTTCAAGGTTGTGGTTGCTTGAACGGTACGGGCAGTATTCTCGTTGAAGCGATTGGTGTTGTCGAGCCTCCCGACTGTCAGATGTGGCGGTTCGCGTGATCAGCGAAGTGCTGACGTGATGAGTGGCTTTCCTTGTGTTCAAGCCGGACTATCGATTCGGCTGGTGTTGCGCCATTTGGTTCGCTGACAGCGATCACTTCTTGCCTGCCTTCAACTGGCTGCGGGCATGAGTCAACACGGTTTCAAGTTTCACGGGAACCCCATCGCGGCGTTTACTTTCGTGGGCAGCCTCCAGGAAGGCAAAGATCTCGATGGTCTCCTCAGCGCTGATGGGCGGCTTGCGAGTCCGAAAAAAATCAGCCATCGCCAGCGCCACGCCCTTGTAGCCCATGTACTCACCTTGCGGCGCCAGCCAATGTTCTCCCTCGGCGTCAGTTTTCAAGGTGGGTACACCACGGCCGTAGTTGCCGGCTCGCAGGATTCCCTTTTCGCCAAACACCACACCACTGTACTTGATGTTCCCCGTGCTCATTCCGCGAAAGGTGCCAATGCGACCATCCTTCCACTGACCGGTAACGAATTCAGCCTGGGGCGTAGAAGCACGTGTCACGCTCACGCAACCGGGCCCCATGATGGTAAACAGGGTCTCGGCACTGTGAATCGAGTGCCAGAAAAAGTCCGCGTGAGTTTTCTCAAACTGGAGCCCACCGTACACGCTGCACCCCAACACCCGACCCACCTGCGGATGATTACGCATGCCGCTGAAAGCGGGAACGAATCGGTGTTGTGAGCAAGAAAACAGCGGAGCCTCGTGTGCCTTGGCGAGTTCAAATAGTTTCAGTACGTCCAGCAGCGAAGCCGCCATGGGCCGCCCGATGTACAGTGGTTTGCCGGCCTTAATCACCGGGGTGGCCTGTTTGAGATGTACGCGGCCATCAAGGCTCATCAGGATGACTACGTCCGCACGTTCAACTACCTCAGCAATTGAATTCACGCGGGGAATACCCATTGTGGCGAAACTTGCGGTCCACCGCGGCAGGGATTTGACGCTCTCCGGAATGTCGGGGCTGCCACCGGGAAAGGCAGCGACCACCTCGAATCCCGCCAGGGGCTCACCCGGTTTCGCTGCCCGGAAGAGGCTGGTAAAAGCCACGGCCTGGTAATTATCCAGGCCGATAACACCAACTTTGAGGGGAGCCGCGTGGAGTGCATTAAAAGTCAGCAGTAACAAGCCGCTGGAAAACATGATGCGTTTTATTTTATTCATGTGCTGGTGCCTGTCGTAGTCAGGGGCGTGTGCAATTGTTGTGGCAGCCGATCATGCTGCTGGTCGGTTAGCTGGAGAGCTGGGAAGGCCACCGACCCGTAAAAAAGCTTTCTCAGTCTATAGTGAGTCGTTTCCACTGGAAGTCAGCCTTCCACGAGTCGTCGTCATTGAGGTATTTCGTGAACGCTTCTATTACTCGGTCTAAAGGTAATCGAAAATCGGTTGCACGGTAATGGTTCTCGGTAGAACCGTCCTGATATTCGAGAGCGTATTTCCCAAAATCCAGATCGCACTGGATGTATGTTAAACCTTTGGCGTCGGCATTGTCCACGAGAACCGCAAATTCCTGGCCGCCGATGCGCGACAGATCAGCTTCTGTGGCCGATTCCACTTTGTCGGTGTCCATAATGAGGGTCCAGCGTTTTGGTTGCCCTTGCGGTAATTCGCCGCTTTCTTCTGTGCTCGAACCTGTTGTGAGCTGGCCATCTGGCGTGTTTTTTGCCGACGCTTCCTCCCCTGGATACCTAAATGTTTTCACGTCATCGGTTCCGCCGTCGTCCGTCTTCGGTACGTTCTGGTCGGCGGACAACCTGGCAGCGTGATCGGCGCTGGTTTGCTTTTGAGTCTGCTCATTCTCCTCACACCCTACAACCAGCGACAGCAGCACAATGGCAAGCACTTTCTTCAAAATCTTCATCGGAAACCAAGTCTCCAAGCGATTAGAATAAGTACGAACGGAAGGATGAAGAAGTAGGAAAACCATAGTACGGGTACGCAAGGCAATACGTAGGACCACCACAGGTAATTAGTTCTCTTGATCCTACGAACGCGCATGATCACGAGGAATGTGGTGAACGTTAGAACGACCGATACTCCAGCCCAGCAAAGCACAATTATGTTTGATTCGTAGTTCATCATGGTTGAAAACCTTTTGAAAACGTTAGTGCGGTGAGCCCTCGGTAGAGTCAGCGGCTACACAAATGCCCAGGTCGTTATGCCCTATGTTCGTACCGTGAGTTCGATGGCACAAGGGTTTTCCGGCTGGCTGTAGAAACAACGTGTCAGTTTCTATAGCCGACGCTGAGCAAGGCGGTCCAGCAGCAGATTACGCTGCTGGTTGGTTAGCGAGTTATCGTCACAGGCGGGCGTTCCAGCCTGTGACGTACGTCCCCACTGTAATGAAGACGGGTTCTTTCCTTGAAAATCGCTTTCTGTAACTCAGCTACACCATCGTCAGTGACTTCCGTGTTGTCGAGGTTAAGCGTAGTAAGTAACGTCATCGCCTTCAAAGACTCCAGACCCGCATCAGTGATGGGAGTATCGGCGAGCTGAAGGTGAACGAGATTCGTCAACCCCTTAAGATGTGCCAACCCGGCATCGGTAATTTGAGTGTTGTCGAGGCAAAGAGTCCCCAGCTTTGTCAGCCCTTTAAGGTGCACCAGTCCCGCATC
>JAZADA010000159.1:0-15103 GCA_036124135.1 Planctomycetota bacterium
CCTGCGAGGATTCTGAACTTATCGAGGATTCTCACGGTGATTCGGCGACGGTGATCCGGGAACTCAAGCGTGACTATCAGAAACGGAGTAAGCTTCCCCAGTCGCTGGTAGAAGAGATGGCTCGGGCCACGGTGCTGGGACAGCAGGCCTGGGTCCAGGCTCGCAAGGATGATGACTTTGCCAGTTTCAGTCCGGTGTTAACGCAGATCATTGACCTGAAGCGTCAACAGGCAGAAGCCGTTGGCTACGAGGAATCTCCCTACGATGCCCTGCTAGATGATTACGAACCCGGGGAGACGACAGCCAACGTGCACCGCGTCCTGTCCTCGTTGCGAGAGGACCTGGTCCCGTTAGTGGCGGCGATCGCGGAGAGCAGTACTCAGCCGGAGGTGGAGATCCTCTCTCGCAGCTATCCCGTGGCTCTGCAAAAAGAACTGGGCGAGCGGGTATCGGCGCAGATTGGTTTTGATTTCCAGCGGGGACGACTGGATGTTACTCACCATCCATTTTGCTCAGGCATGGGACCGTTTGACTGTCGCATCACGACCCGTTACGACGAGCATTTTTTCCCGATGGCATTTTTTGGCATCCTGCACGAGTCGGGACATGGCATTTACGATCAGGGGCTGCGAACGGACTTTTATGGTTTGCCTCCGGGCGAATTTATTTCACTGGGTATCCATGAGTCGCAGTCTCGCATGTGGGAAAACCAGGTCGGTCGTGGTCGGGCATTTTGGCAGTACATGTTTCCCACGCTCCAGGAAACCTTTGCCTCCGCGCTGACCGACGTGACGCTGGACCAGTTCTACTTTGCGCTGAACGAGGTACGGCCGTCTCTGATTCGAGTTGAGGCGGATGAGGTAACTTATAACCTGCATATTATCATTCGTTTTGAACTGGAGCAGGCATTGATCCAGGGGGACCTGCAGGTGCCGGATCTACCAGCCGCCTGGCGGGAAAAATACCGTGAGTTCCTCGGGATTGAACCCCCTTCCGATGCAGATGGTGTCCTTCAGGATATCCATTGGGGTGCCGGACTGATTGGCTATTTCCCCACGTATTCGTTGGGCAACCTTTACTCGGCCCAGTTCTTTGCCCAGGCAGCCGAGGACCTAGGGGATCTGGAGGACATGTTTTCCCGTGGTGAATTCATGCCATTGAAGAACTGGTTGCAGGAAAAGATTCACCAGCCGGGGAAATGTTACCGCGCGGCCGAACTGGTTGAACGTATCACTGGCCAACCCTTGTCGCACGAACCGTTATTGGCTTATTTGCGAGCAAAACTGGAGCCGCTGTACGGCATCGGTTGATGAGCAAACGGTCAGAATGGAGCCAGGTAGCGAGTAATTCGAGAGGCCGGTGGGGACTCGAGGCTTTTTTTCCGGTACACTGAATCCAGAGGCGGAACAGATGTCCACCGGCGAGTGGAAGTATTTGCGGCAGAGCTGACCTGGAGAGTTAACATGACCATCGCGACCTGTCCTCGCTGTCAAGACGAGGTAACGATTCCACAGGGTGCTGGCGAGGAATCGCGGGTGGCTTGTCCCCTGTGCCGGGAAGAATTTCTGCTGGGCGAGGTCATGCAGGAGCTGCCTCCCGCTCTCATCCTGCTCGATGGTCCCGTGACGACGGAGGCTTCAGACGAGGATGCATCAGACGACTCGATCTCAGCAAGCGTGAAGATTGAAATCGCGGAATCAGATGCAGGTGATGCCTCGGATTCTGCAGGTGACAGCGAATCTGAGACGGACGAGGAGCCTGGTCCTGAAGACAGTTCCGAAGCCGAGGAAGAAGCGGTGGGATCTTTTAACTTTGGTGATTCAGTAGAATCAGCAGCCACCGGATCTTCTTCCATACGTCCCATCCGGGGTCCTGCACGCAAATCGGAGAACCCCATGTGGACCATGATCAAGGTGGTCCTGGGTGGGATGCTGGCTATTCCATTAGCGCAATTAATCCTCTGGTGGTTACCTGGAAGTTGGTCGCGAGATCCAATGGACGTTGGTCCCAAGGCCTCACAAATTGTTCCTTTCCTGGTACCCAAGCGATACCACGTTCCAGGTAAAAAGAAGTCGCGGTCTGGTGATAAGAAGTCTCGATCGCAGGCCCCGGAGAAATTGGTGCCAGGGGGTCTTTCCAAGCGTTCGGAGCGACTTGCAAACGGGCCGCGCCCGGGAAGTCGCTGGGTGACCAATCGATCTCGAGTGAGGTCGGTGCGAAGGTTCCGGGGGTAATGATTCGGCGAGCGTGTTTCCTGGCTAACAACAAACGTGGCGTGGCTCCACATCATGCAAACGAATGACGCCAAGAATCCGAAAGATAAGACGGACACACCAGGGATCGATGTAGGGGATCAGCGTCCTGATCAGCCAGTAGATGATCCGGGAATCGCTCGTGTTCAGTCCTACCTGATGTACAGTCTTTCTCTGCCGGAACGAACCCTGCGTTCGACGACGGCAGTCGTCGGCGGTGCCCTGGGCGGTTCGATGAAACTGCTGGTCCCCCAGGCCTTTCGCAGTTCGCGTTCCTACACGATCTTCGTTCAGCAAATGTTGGACTTCATGGTGGAGGACGTGGGTGGCGTCGAGTTGCCCAAGGAGGAGACGGAACCGGAAGACCCTGAGGTCGAGGCCTTCGTGGCCCGGAAAACAGTAGGAAGTTTCGTGGAAATAGCTGGCTGGGCCACGTTGCATCTTTCCCCAGTGACGGTCCTGGCAATTTTCAGTGACCTGGCCTACGGATCGAAGACTTACCTGAATGAGCTAAGCGGAGAGTTGAAGGCCAAGGGCGTGATTGATCCGGAAACGACGATCGACCAGGTGTCGGATCTGTTGGATGCCGTCAGCAGGACATCTGGAATGACGGCACAGGCCTTTGACATGCCACCCATTTCCGTCGAGGGACTGAAGAAAACCGTCCAGCAGACTCGCGAGGCGATCGCCAAGACCTCTCCCACGCAGTTGATCCCGCAGTCGGAGGTCAAGCGGCTCTGGAGCGAGATGAAGGAAACGGCGGAGCAGCAGGAAGTCAACCTGTTGTCGATCTCCAGTACGATGACTTTGTATACGCTCAACAAGGTTGGAACGATGGGTAAGGGTACCCTGTCGGCAGTCACCGTGGCCGGGAACATGTTCGATCGTCATATCCTGGATCATTATCGCAACGGCCTGGGCGACATTCGCAGTCGCGGTATTTACACGACGTTGAGTGAAAATAGTCAGCCTTACATGGCAGCTGCCTGGAATAATTTTTCTACCAGCAAGTCAACCATTACCGAGGACCTGTTTTCGGGTGCCTTATTTGCACGCGGCTGGCGAGCAGTTCGTGACTGGTTTCGTCGTCGCAGGAACAGGAAAAACAAGGATTCAAAACAGGCCGAGCTGTCCGCGGAGGATGTAAATGAACCAGCTGAACCGTGAGGCTCCCGATCCACGGATACTGGCCAGTTCTGCTTGCGATATCGTCTCCCGGATCGCTGCCGGTGAATGGTCTTCCCGGCAGGTAACCGAGGCCTTCATCACGCAGGTGGAGTTGGTTAACCCGCACTTGAATGCGCTGGTGGTGTCACGTTTCGACGAGGCTCGCCAGGAGGCTGTGGCAGCCGATCGAGCACGAGACGAGGGAGCGGAGCTGGGGCCATTGCACGACTTGCCCATGACGGTCAAGGAATGTTTTCACCTGGCAGGATCATCGACGACCATCGGTTTAACCACGCGTGTCAATCGGCCGCGGGATGAGGACGGAGTTTTTGTACGCCGAATACGAGAAGCGGGTGCTATCATCCTGGGCAAGACAAATGTACCGCAATTGATGCTGTGGCATGAGTCGGAAAACCCGGTGTTCGGACGGACTCAGAACCCGTGGGACCTGGCCCGTGGATCGGCAGGAAGCACGGGAGGAGAAGCAGCCTTGCTGGCTGCTTATGGATCACCGCTCGGCCTGGGAAGTGACCTCGGCGGAAGCATTCGTATTCCAGCTCACGTCTGTGGTATCCATGGGATCAAGCCGACCAGTGGTCGACTCCCCCGGGAGGGCATGGATGGAGCCTTGCGTGGTATGGAGGCTGTTTTTTTCCAGGCAGGTCCGATGGGACGTCATGTTTCAGACCTGACGTTGGCCTTGCGAGTCATGGCTGGCCCGGTCGAGGAACCTCGCGACATCGACGTGGTGCCTGGGACCATCGGCGACCCGGACCGCGTGAATGTGAAAGGGCTTCGAATCGCGGTCTGGAATGATGATGGAACGTTTCGTCCTTCGCCTGCCATCCGTCGTGCCGTGGACCAGGCGGCGGAACAGTTAGCCCGCGAGGGGGCCGAGGTTTGCTCCTGGACACCACCCGATATCCCAGAAGCACTGGATGTCTACTACCAGTTGGTCGGTGCCGATGGAGGCAGTGATGTGACCCGGTTACTGCGGGGGAGCCAGGTGCATCCTCATCTGGCTCGGTTGGCGCGTGGTGCCCGCTTAGGTTCGTCGATGCGTTGGCTAGTTAGTGGCCTGATGCGTGGTCTTGGTCAGGAAACCATGGCTCACCTGGTGAACCAGACACGTCGGTCATCGGTTTCTCGTTACTGGAGTAACACGCGCTGGATGGTTGCTTATCGGCGGCGATTATTGAGTATTTTCCGGCAAGAAGGATTCCAGGCAGCGATCTGTCCGCCTCATGCCCTGCCGGCGATGCCCCATGGGGCACCGATCGATCTATTGCCAGCCGCTAGTTATAGTTTTCTGCCGAACCTGCTGGGTTGGCCAGCGGGTGTGGTGGCGTCATCACGTGTGCGTGATGACGAGCAAGAGGAACGGGCACCCAGTCGCGATCGCGTGTTTGATCAGGCTCGCAAGACGGATATCAATAGCGCTGGCTTGCCCGTCGGGGTCCAGGTGCTGGCTCCGGCCTGGCGAGAAGACGTGGTCCTGGCCGTAATGGGATTACTGGAAAATGCTTTTCAGAAGACGGCGGATTATCCACGTTTAGCACTGCCGCTGACGTTTGCTGCAGAAGCATCACCGGAGAACTGAAGCCGGGAGCGGTCAGGGGGTCTCGGTTGGCATGTTGACGGTTGCCGTGAGGACGCAGGTTGCCGTGGTGCCACCGGAGAGGTCGGTCTTGATCGTGATGGTTTCGACCATCTTGGTGGATGTGTCGCCGGCCGTGAACTGGACGGGAATCAAGTGTAGTTTCTTGGCAGTGTCCGGGGTATCAATTTTCAGGCACTGGTCGTTGCAGGTGATCTCGGTAATACGGAACGGCGCATTGCCTCGTACGACGAGCTTCTTGGAGACCATGGAACCTGTTTCAACCGTTCCCAGGATCAGCGTGGTGGGACTGATCGTTAACGGGGAGATCACGCGTCCCTGGACCGCCAGGCTAATGGTCTTGTTCTTGGGGTCATCCGTAACGATGGTTAACTCGTCCTGGAGGTATCCAGCGGGTGCGTCTTGCTTGAGCCGTACCAGCATCTCGTAGTTCACGCGATTCGTATTTCGATCTTTTTCATTTAACTCGACCTCGAAGTGAGGATACGCGCTGCGAACATCCGTGATTTTCCAATCGGTACGACCGGCGTAAGTGATATCCAGCTTCTGCTCAGTGATGGATCCCTGTGCGACTTCACCAAACTGGATGGAGCCAGGGTTAAAGACCACGTCACTGCGAATAAATCCCTGCACGTTTAACTGGACTTCGGCGTAATACGGTTTGTCGATCGTGACGGTGACCGTGGCACTCTTGGATCCCAGGAAGGAGTTCGTGTTGTAGACAGCCAGGATCGTACCGGATTCATGTGTCTTGAGAGTACGCTTCTCGATAATCGGGCTGGTGCAACCGCAGCTGGAACGGACACGGGCGATGTGAACATCTTCTACGTAGATATTCTTCAGCTTGAATCGAAATTGCTGCTTGGAATTGCGAGCCACGACTCCGAAGTCATGGTCAGTGGCTTCGAACATCTTGTTGGCCCACATCTGCGCGGATGCAGTCGGGGCCTCGCAAAGTAACAGGGCACAAAAGATTAAACTAAGCTGCTTCACGAAACATTCTCCTGGCCGGATGATAATGTCATTCATGGGTGCGGGAATCCAAGGCCTTGGCAATCTAATAGGGACGTGGGCAGCGTGTCAACTTCGGTCTTCATCCGAGTGCCTGGCGATGATCGGTTCCGTGGCAGGCTGCGCCGTGGTGTGTAAACAGGCACCAGTTTCACGTCGACGGGTTCCCTGTTTTTGTTCTGTGTTGGTCTAACTTCCTTGCAAGGAATAAGATATGTCTGCCAGGGAATTTTCTAACCGTCGCAGGTAAATACCCACGGTGAAAATTCTTGGTGCCACAGGATAGTTAAACAGGGGGGGGAGGCAGGCTTTCTGGGAACGCTATATGTCACATTGGGTTAAATTTATTGACTTCGTTTTTTAGGCTCTTATTCTCCGCGGCACCGTTGTCGGATACGATAGGGAGGTAAGGTGTAGGACGTGAATCGTAAACCAGTACGGAGGAGATGGGTATGTTTCGTGGACAGGTCAAAACCATAGCGAGCCGGTCGTTGATGTTCCTTCTGTTCCTGTCATTGTGTTGCTTGATGGGTTGTTCCCCGGAAGAGAAATCTCAAGTATCCACCGAGCAGGGCACGCGTGCAGCATCTGCCGGCGAGGAGACCACTGAGCCGGCCGGGGATGAGGTTGAGGAGACCGAGACCACGGAAGTCCCCTCCGCTGCAGGGACGACTCCAGTGGCACTGAATAATCTCCAGGCACAGAGTAAAAACCCCTTCACGAGACGATTGGACGTTCCGGATTTTCCCAAGGGAATGAGTTGGATTAATTCACGCCCGCTGTCCAAGCGAGATTTGAAAGGCAAGTTTGTCATCCTGGACTTCTGGACGTACTGCTGTATCAATTGCATCCATATCCTTCCGGAACTGAAGAAGCTGGAAAAGGCCTATCCCAACGAGTTGGTCGTGATCGGTGTGCATTCGGCGAAATTCGAGACAGAAAAAGATAGTAAGAACATCGAAGAAGCGGTCCTGCGTTACGAGATCGAACATCCGGTTGTTAATGATGCTCGCCACCAGATCTGGAATACCTATGGGGTTCGCAGCTGGCCTTCGGTGCTGCTGATCGATCCGGAAGGTAAAGCGATCTGGGGAACCAGTGGCGAGATTACTTTTGACCAGGTCAATGAGCAACTCAAGCGAGGGATTCCCTATTACCGCAAGCAGAAGTTGTTGGATGAGACCCCGATTCGTTTTGAGCTGGCTGCCTATCGCCAGAAAGATTCGGAGTTGAAGTTTCCCGGGAAAGTGCTGGCTGATGAAAAAAACGATCGGTTGTTTATTTCGGACAGTAACCACAATCGCATCGTCATCACGGACCTGGCGGGTAAGTTGCGGGACGTGATTGGTTCCGGAGTGATTGGTCGTGCGGACGGGAGTTTCGAGAAGGCCAGCTTTGATCATCCCCAGGGAATGGCGTTGGTCGGTGAGACACTATACGTCGCGGACACCGAGAACCACATGTTGCGCAAGGTGGATTTAAAGCAACGCCGTGTTACCAGGATTGCAGGGACAGGTGTCCAGCGGCGAGGGCCCTGGCCGGGAGGCACAACAGGCCCGAATCGCTGGCAGAGCAAACCGTCCACGACAGCTCTGAATAGTCCCTGGGCTTTGCACGTCCACAAGGACCATCTGTACATCGCGATGGCGGGACCCCACCAGATCTGGCGCATGGGGCTCGATGAGAAACGCGTGGGTCTTTATGCCGGAAACGGGCGCGAAGATATCATGGATGGTTTGCTACTGCCAAGGACTCCGTATAGCACCGGTACCCCGGGTAACAGCATCTCGTCTTTTGCCCAGCCCAGCGGTTTAACTTCCGACGGGAAATGGTTATTTGTTGCGGACAGCGAGGGAAGTTCAATCCGAGCGGTTCCCTTTGACCAGAAAGAAAAGGTTTGGACTGTCGTGGGCTCGGCCGATGAACCCCAGGGGCGTCTGTTCGATTTCGGAGACGTCGATGGCCCCAAGGCCCAGGCCAAGTTGCAGCATGCCCTTGGCGTCGTTTATCACGACAACAAGATCTACACCACGGATACTTACAACAACAAGATCAAGGTCGTGGATGTCAAGACAGGTGCAACTCGCACCGTTGCCGGGGAGAAAGAACCTGGCTTCGATGACGAGCGGGGACTCTTCGACGAGCCGTCGGGAATTACGATTGCCGGCGGAACACTCTATGTCGCGGATACCAATAATCATGCGATACGAATGGTTGATATCAGCACGGGGAAAGTGAAAACTCTCAAGCTGACCGGGGTGAAGTCACCGGTTACTGCCACGGACAAGGCTCCCCAGTTCGCCAAGGCAAAGAAGGTTGCCGTGCCGCAATTGTCCTTGAAACCAGTGGATGGCAAGATCCAGTTGAAGGTGCAGTTGAAGTTGCCCGCAGGCTGGAAGATCAATGAACTGGCGCCCATGAGATATTACACGGCTGCCGCAGCCAAATCGGGTGCGGTTAAACGGGATAGCCTGGGCCGGCAATCCGTGGCAAAACCAAGTGCCGAATTTGACGTGGTGTTACCTGTCAGTGGTGAGGGGCGTGATACGGTGACCGTCTCCATGAACTACTACTATTGCCAGGCAGACGGTAATGGCCTTTGCAAGATGGGCAGTGTGGTGTTCACAGTACCCCTGGACGTTAATTCAAAACAGGGGCAAGCCGTGGGGCAGCTCCAGTACCAGGTCGCTCCGTAGGAATCGCAGGCTGAGTCATGAGCCTAGCTTGAACAGACTAGTCGCGTTGCTTGCTCCCGGGTCGCATTTACAACCACCCTCCAGGCCCGCTAGAATAAGCGTCCTGCGAGCGCTTCTTCGGTGCTCGTGGAGAGGAAATCAATAGGTCGCCGGTCTGGACCGGTTGCCGACCGTTGATAGCGACTTGTTTTAAATCCCCTTTTTCCGCCCCGGCGATTCACGGTAGAGAGACAATGGTTCACGATGTTTGAACGACTTCAAGATGGTATCCAGTCGGCGGTAAAAACCCTGCGTGGCAAAGGGCGGTTGTCCGAAGCCAACATGAGTGATGGACTCAAGCTGGTTGAGCAATCGTTACTGGATGCGGACGTCAGCTATTCCGTCGTCCAGGATTTCATGGGCAAGGTTCAGGCCAAGGCCATGGGAGAAGAGGTCCTGCTTGCACTGGATCCCAGTGAACATGTCATTGGGATCGTACGTGATGAGTTGATCGACCTGCTTGGTCCTGTTGATGAATCGTTGAATTTGAATCAGCCGGTGAACGTACTCATGCTCTGCGGATTGCAGGGATCGGGTAAAACGACGACCTGTGGGAAACTTGCCAAGACGATCATGGCAGCCGGCGGGAAACCAATGCTGGTGGCGGCTGATCTCCAACGTGCAGCAGCCATGTCGCAGTTACATGTGCTTGGTGAACAGCTGGAAATTCCGGTCTTCTCTGATCCCGATGCAACAGATCCCGTGGAAGTCTGTCGCCAGGGTGTCGCCCAGGCACGAGAGCATGATGCGAACGTTGTTATTTTGGATACGGCAGGTCGCCTGGCGATTGACCAGGAACTCATGGATGAACTGGTTCGGATTGATAACCGGGTGCAGCCGCACCAGGTCTATCTTGTTGTCGACGGTATGACCGGACAGGATGCTGTTAATAGCGCCAAGGCATTCAATGAAGCGTTGGAACTTGATGGCGTTGTCATGACCAAGCTTGATGGTGATGCCCGTGGTGGAGCGTTGCTGTCCGTAAAACACGTGACCGGTGTACCCGTTAAGTTTATCGGAACCGGTGAGCACCTGGATGCCCTGGAAGCATTTCGACCGGAAGGCATGGCAGGTCGTATTCTCGGACTTGGAGACGTGTTGGGCCTGGTCGATATGGCCCGCCAGGTCGTTGACGAAAAAGCCCAGCAGGAACTGGAAGACAAGCTTTCCAGGGGCGAATTTACACTCGATGATTTCAAGGATCAGCTGGCCAGTATGGCCAAGCCTGGGCTGATGAAAAAAATGCTGGGGATGATGGGTGGCCCGATGGCTGACCTGAATAAGGTGATGGATGACGATGATACCGAGTCCAGTGTGCTGCGGACGGTAGGAATTATCAATTCCATGACACTGAAAGAGCGACGCAATACCAAGCTAATCGATCCCAGTCGAAGGAATCGAATCGCCCAGGGGGCGGGGGTGCAACCACAGGAAGTAAACCAGCTGGTGAAACAATACCAGCAGATGAAACCCGTAATGGAGGGTATGGCTGGCAAAGGGATGCGGGAGCGAATGAACACGATTCGTGAACTGCAGGAGGGGGCCCTGGGTGATCCTGGTGGCACTGGACAGAAGACCAAGCGGTCCACGGGAAAACGACTGTCGGCGGCGGAAAAACGAAAAAACCGTAAACAAAGGGAAAAAGAGCTGCGAAAGATGCGTCGTCAGCAGAAATCAAAGAAATAATGGCCCACGAGAAATCGTGCTGGGTGGATAGCAGCGAAAGCCATTTCAGGGTACAAAAGATAGTTCAAGTTTGCGATTTTGAGGTCCCAAAGGAGATTTGTTTAGTGGCAGTGCGAATTCGGCTAAAACGACTTGGCCGGCGACATCGACCGTTTTATCGTGTTTGTGCGATGGATGGACGGGCGCCGCGGAATGGTAAAGTAATCGAAGAACTCGGGCATTATGATCCCATGATCAGGGATATAGATGCACGAGCTGTTCTGAACGGAGAACGCATCGCCTACTGGTTGAGCGTTGGGGCACAGCCTTCTGACAAGGTGGGAGTCCTGATCAAGAAGTACGGAAACGATGGTACTCACTTGGCAGCTCAACAGGTCGCCCTGGAGAAATTAAAGACAGACAAGCCACAGGCTCCGCCGCCGGAAGCGGTACCTAAACCCGAAGAAGTTACGCCAGAAGCTGCTGCGGAAGACGCTCCTGCAGAAGAAGCTGCTGCAGAAGAAGCTGCTGCAGAAGAAGCTCCTGCGGAAGACGCTCCTGCAGAAAAGGAGAGCGAGTAGCGCGTAATGCGTTTTGACGTATTAACTTTGTTTCCGGAAATGTTTTCAGGTTACCTGGGGCAGAGTTTACTTGGAAAAGCAATTGAACGAGGTTGTTTAGATGTGCATGTTCATGACATGCGCAACTGGTCAACTGATCCACATCACAAGGTGGACGATCGGCCGTACGGCGGTGGTCCCGGCATGGTTCTGCAGGTAGGGCCCGTGGTGGAATGCGTGGAAGCAGTTTCACAGTTGGCAGATGAGCCAGCTCAAGTGGTCCTGTTAACACCGCAGGGAAAACCATTGAACCAGGTGGTGGTGGAGGAGTTATCAGAGGTTCCTCGCCTGATCCTGATCTGTGGCCGTTACGAGGGATTTGATCAGCGAATAATTGATATCCTGCAGCCCACGGAGTTATCCATTGGGGATTATATTCTTAATGGAGGTGAAGTGGCTGCGATGGTTTTGGTAGATGCCGTAATGCGGCTGATACCGGGAGTTTTAGGGGACGAATCAAGTAATGTTGATGATTCGTTTTCATCCGGAAACCGTTTACTGGAATTTCCACAATACACGAGGCCTCGGGATTACCGGGGGCATAGCGTACCGGAAGTTTTGCTAAGTGGTGACCATGGAGCCATTGCTGACTGGAGGTCCAGGCAGTCGGTGGATCGGACACGTCAGCGTCGGAGTGACTTGTTGAACAACGAGCAGGCCGGGGCAGATCAAGCGGAGTAAGTTTGCCTGGCACGGGCCTGGTTGTTATAAAAGATACTGATTTCCTGCAGATGACAGGCATTTAATGAGGATTTGAGTGATGAACCAACGGTTGATGGACTTGGTAGAAAAAGACTCTTTGAAGACGGAAGTGCCTGAATTTGAGATCGGTGACACGGTTGAAGTTCACACGAAGATCCTGGAGGGCGAGAAGGAGCGAGTTCAGGTCTTTGCGGGAACGGTCATTGCTCGCAATGGTGGTGGCAGTCGGGAGATGTTTACCGTACGTCGCATCGTGGCTGGCGAGGGCGTGGAACGCAAGTTTCCAGTTCATTCTCCCCGCGTGGAGCAGGTCGTTGTACAACGTTCGAGCATCGTCCGACGTGCTAAGCTGTACTTCTTAAGAGATCGTGTTGGTAAGGCAACGCGGTTGAAAGAGCGTCGTCGTAACCAATAAGTTGGTAGCTCATGGCTTAAGATGAAGCGCCCGGAGAGGGATGAAGCATCTTCTGTACTGGAGCGTACAGGTTCTGGGGCCAATCTGGCGTTTCTTTCGAAACCGGGGTTTTCGTGCGCTGCTGGTACGCGCTGCTGGTGTTCACGATGATCTGGGCAGGCGTGGTGAACGCGTTGCCAGGCGTTATCTCCGCAGGCAGGGTTGGCGAATCATAGCTGCGCGTTCCCAGGAACTGCTGGGGGAACTGGATCTGGTGGCGGTCGATCAAGGAACGATTGTATTTGTCGAGGTGAAAACGAGACGTTCGTTTCGGGCGGGATTACCCGCAGAGGCAGTGGATGTTCGCAAGCAACTACGGTTGGCCCGCTTGGCGTTGGTCTATCTGAAACGGCATCGGCTCCTGGGCTATCCGGTTCGTTTTGATGTGCTGGGTCTCACCTGGCCAAGGGATTCACGCTGGCCGAAGATTGCCCATTATAGAAATGCCTTTACGTCTTCCCTGGTCCAGCAGTTGTGGGGTTAAGAGGTTCCACGTGGGAAGAGCGGAACCGGGGTCAAGGGCTTTGTTTGATGATTTGCAGGTGGAGTTGAGTTTCCGTGATGACGGTTTGTCCTGCCATTTGTCCTGCTGCTCGCAAGGTCAGTTTCCTGGTTCCGGTGATCTGTCCAACGTCGACGTGGCAGGTGATTTCATTTTCGTTCGCTGGAATGGTTACGGGCTTAAGCGAACAGCCGCTCCTGGTTGGATCTGCAAGCAGGTTGACGGTCATGGCGCCGGTGAAGTTGGAGGTGCGTTCCAGTTGCAATCGTATATCCAGGGATTGCCCGGGATGACAGGTAATTGGTTGGTCGAGTGATTTAAGTTTGACGACTGGAGGTAGTGTACGCAGCATATTTCGTTTTTCAGAGACTGCGAGGAACGCCTGGGGTTGGCCATGTTGATCAGTGAAGGAAGCAAAACCCTGGCAGTAGAGCTGTGATTGTGACTGGATATTGATGTGCATGGTTTCGGGCAGGTAAATGGGCAACAGAACTTCCTTGTTGGTTGCCGGGATTTCAATTTCATGCATTTCAATGCCATCCAGATCCCGGTTTTGACGATCGCCGATCTGGAGCATGATTTTTCCCTCGAATCCGGCCTGTCGTTCGACTTCCATCAGGTAGGGGAAGACGGAACCGCGGTATGCGTAGAGATAGGCTTCGCTGCAGTAAATACGAAAGATCGGTTTGTGTAATACCGTGAAGGGGATCTGGTTTAACGTGGGAGGTCCGACGCTACGTCCCTCGGCGTCTACGCCGAGATGTCCCGTGGTTGCCAGGCGTTGTTGCGAGACATTATCAACCGTTCGAGTTCCCATGACCTGGATGGCCAGGCCTTTTGCCGCGGCGTCTTCCTTGGCCGTGAATACCATTTTCGCAAGATTTTTTGCAGGTGCGATTTCCAGTTTTTCCAGTTGCACGCCAGCCGGTAAATTCATTGCCGTGATCGTGATGGGTTCAGCTGATTTACCGGACCGTGTCACTTCCAGGTCCACGGTCGTCTTGCCTCCCTGCAGGAGTTGGACATGATTTGCCGGGACATGTAACTGGAAGTCCGTGACTGCTGGGGCGATATTGAGTTGGTAGATCAAGCTGAAATCTCCGCGGGCGCCGAAACGCAGATCACGGACACGTAGTAGCAGCTCTTCATCCCGGGAGGCCTGCCAGTCAACCTGGAGACGCCCGTTGGTTTCGATGCTACGTACTTCCTTCAGCTTTTTACCGTCCAGATCATGGATTGTCACGCTGGGGTTGGCTTGGTGTAGCGGTGCAACCCCCTGGCAACTGATGGAGTAAGTCGTTCCTTTTTTTGCGGAAAGGCGGAACCAGTCCTGGTCGGTGGCCTCGGAAAACTGGCCGTGAACGGTGTGGCCTGGAAGAATGGGCATGGCGTTAGCCTGGCTGTTATTGGGTTCCTTTTCCCGGTGGTGAGCCCCGGGTGTTACGGCGATCGTGGTGGGTTGCCAGGGAGTCACCAACGGATGTTCAAACGATGTTTGCCCGGCCTTGTTCTTAGTTGGCAAGGTAACGCGTTGCCGAGCGTGGGATCCCGCAGGTGTTCCGTCAAGGAGCAGGAAATCGAACTCTTGCTCGGTGCCGGCCTGTCCTGCCCGGGGAAAAACAGCTTGTACAAATGGTTTGTGGGTCAGGTTCAGGCGGTAAACATGGGAGGCACTGCCATGAAAGGAAATATTGGAAATGCGGAGCAGGTAACTTCCCGCCTCGGGCGCACGTAGTGCGATCACGGGGTCGGTACCAACATGACAGGTGGTGACCTGGACTTGTTCCCCGGCGGAGTTAAGGATTTCGACAACCGGATCTAACCGGGACCCGATGCGACCAGCCATGACCTCGCAGACGAGCAGTTGATCTGTTTCCAGGTCGACACGATAGTAATCCACATCTCTTTCTCCATGGATTTGTCCATTGAGAGTAACGGGTGTTTTTACGAGATGTGCTGTTTCCAGGGTCGAGTTGGATTCGGTTTCCACGAACTCGGGGAGGGTTCCCACGATGAAGGGTCGCCATGGTGTTCCGCCGGCAGCACAGCTGAGTTTCCAGTAAACAATGCCGGGGTCCATGTTTTCCGGGATATTTACCTGGGAGGCCCATTCCCTGGGGTAGGTGATGGGGATTTCAGTGGGTTCGCGACGCGGGGATGCTTCACCACGGTTCGCCAGGCGTTGTTGCAGCAATGCGGGTGAAGTGATGCGGGGATCGTTAAGTTGGAAATGGGTTCCTGGAGGAATGCACTCAGCCCCTACACGCACCTCGAGTGACGATCCAATCCTGCCACCTGCGGGGAACAGGTGGGTACTTCCGGGTGATTTGCTGGGAACCGGTTGGGCCAGGGTCCCGGGTAAATGGCTCTGGCAGGC
>JAZADA010000160.1:0-3150 GCA_036124135.1 Planctomycetota bacterium
GGAAGCCAAGGAACAGATGATCCGCGTGCGGGCAGAAACCGAAAAGGAAATGGCCGCCTCACGGGAGGAGTTGCGCGAACGCGAACATACGCTGGAAAAACGAGAGGAAAGCGTGGAGCAACAGGGAGAAGACCTTCGCAAGCAGGAACAAATCGTTGAAGGTAACCAGCGACGCTTGACCGAACGCCTGGGCCAGGCAGACAGCCGGCGGGAAGAGCTGGACAAACTGCTGGACACCCAGCGACAGAGCCTCCACGAGCTAAGCGGGCTCAACCGGGAACAGGCCACGGATCGTTTACTCACCCTCATGGCCGACGAGCTGTCACAGGAAGTTGGTACCATCGTCCTGAAGCATCACAAGGAGGCCAAGGAAGCCTGCGACCAACAGGCCCGTGACATCCTGCTGACAGCCATGCAACGTTATGCTTCAGCGCACACTGCAGACAGTACGACCAGCACGGTGGACATCCCCAACGACGAGATGAAGGGACGAATCATTGGACGCGAAGGAAGAAACATTCGTGCTTTCGAAAAAGCCACTGGCATCGACGTTATCATCGATGACACACCGGGAGTTGTGATCGTAAGCGGGTTTGACCCGGTTCGAAGAGAAATTGGGCGACAATCACTGAATCAACTCATTGCAGACGGTCGCATTCACCCATCTCGCATCGAAGAAGTGGTCAAATCTACCAGCAAGGAGATCGACCAGTTCATGGAACAGAAGGGGCAGGAAGCAGCCCAGGAAGTCAACGTCCTGGGACTTCCCCAGCCGGTCATCGCCATGCTGGGACGCCTGCATTTCCGCACCAGTTACAGCCAGAATGTACTGCGACACAGTATCGAGGTGAGCCACCTCTCCGGCATGCTGGCAGAGATGGTGGGACTCGATGGCGACGTCGGGCGACGTTGTGGCCTACTGCATGATATTGGCAAGGCCGCAGATCATGAACTGGAAGGCGGGCACCCAAAAATCGGGGCAGACCTGCTGAAACGACACAAGGAATCGGTCGAGGTCGTACACGCGGCTTTTGGACACCACGACGAGATCATCACCGAGTACCCCTATACGATGCTGGTCGCTACCGCTGATGCCTGTAGCGCTTCACGCCCAGGTGCTCGTCGCGAGTCACTGGAACGCTACATTAAGCGAATGGAGGAACTGGAAACGATCGCCAAGGGATTCTCCGGTGTGGAACAGGCCTTTGCAATCCAGGCAGGCAGGGAACTGCGTGTCCTGGCCAGTGCCCGAGAGACCAACGATCAAAGTGCCGCCAAGATTTGCCGCGATATCGCCAAGGCTTTCGAGGAGCAGTTAACCTACCCGGGCGAGATCAAGGTGACGGTCGTACGGGAATCCCGTTTTAGCGAGATTGCCCGCTAGGCTGTTACGGCAACCGCATTGCCCCGGCAAGCAGCCGGCCTGTTGCGAAAGGAAGTAATCGTGCGAATCTTGATGATTGGTGACATTGTCGGCAAGCCAGGCTACCGGATGATAAGTCATGGCCTACCCAAGCTCATCGCCTTACATGAAATCGATCTCGTGGTGGCCAATGCTGAAAATGCGGCAGACGGTTCTGGCTTAACGCCCGGCATCTACCAGACCCTGATGGCTGCTGGTGTCGACTGCATCACCCTGGGAGATCACATTTACCGCCGACGCGAAATCGTGCCCACGCTGCAGGTGGAAACGAATATCGTGAAACCGGCTAATTTCCCCCGCGAAGCTCCTGGCCAATCATGGGCAACCGTCACTGCCCGCAATGGCAAGAAAGTTGCCGTCATCAGCCTGCTGGGTCGCGTCTTCATGAGGCCCGTGGACTGCCCCTGGCAAGCCGCCGATCGCGTACTGGCCGAAATTCCAGCACACATCCGAACGATCATGGTCGATTTTCATGCCGAGGCGACCAGCGACATGCAATTAATGGGACGTTACCTGGATGGCCGAGTTTCTGCCGTCCTGGGGACCCATACTCATGTACCGACAGCCGACGAACGGATCTTACCCGAAGGAACTGCTTTCCAGTGCGACGTGGGAATGACCGGGCCTTACGAGAGCATCCTGGGTCGGAAGGTAAAGCCTGTGCGTCAAACCACGCTCACATTCCTACCAGAACGGTTCGAAGTTGCGACCGAGGATGTCCGGCTTTCCGGAACTTTGGTCGATACGCACCCGATTACCGGCAAGGCCACGGCGATTCAGCGCCTGATGGTTCACTGGGATGAACTGGAAAAATTGGCTGTTCCTGGCGAAAAAAGCGACCCAGGGACTCCCTAGATCCCAGCCCAGGACGACCAAATCGGCCTTGCCCAGCAACGGCGTTGCCGTTATTCTTTGCCAACTTTTCCCCAGAGAAACGTATGCATCGTGTCGGCAGCAACACCTACCAGACTGGCGAAATCCGAACGAATCGCCATGTTGCTAACCAGTTTCGGCCTAATTGGCTTACTCAGCCTGGCCGCTTTACTGGAACCGGATGAACGTGGATACGGAACCCATCAACAATTTGGATTAAGTCCTTGCTGGTTTATCGAACACTGGAACATGCGATGTCCTTCCTGTGGCATGACCACGTCCTGGGCGCATCTCGTACGTGGAGAAGTCGGAAAGTCCTTGCGTGCCAACAGTGGCGGAACAGTCATGGCACTGCTGGCCTTCTGGCTCAGTTGGTCGCTGCTGGCATCCGCCATGCGTGGTCACTGGATTGGACGATTACCAGGAAACAAATCACACCTTGTCCTAATGACCATCCTGGGCCTCACGATTGGCTTGGACTGGATTATTCGTTTGCTATGAACAGGAAACCATCATGAATCGGATTCGCTCCAACAACTGGCAATTATCCCTGATGATACTCTGCCTGACCTTGCCTCTTGCCGGATGTGGGGTACTGGCTCATAGCCTTTACGTGATCAAGGGCAACAAGGTGAAACCCGTTTATGATGGACTGCGTGACCAACGCGTGGCTGTCATCTGCATGGCCAGTTCACCGGCAGCCGGTCCCAATTCACCCTCGGGCATGATTGCTCGCGAGGTCTCCAACATCCTGACCCAGCAGGTCGAGGGAATTCAACTCGTGCGACAGGATGAGATCGCTGACTGGATTGACCGCAACCACTGGGATGAACTGGACTACCTGGAGCTGGGTC
>JAZADA010000161.1:0-11177 GCA_036124135.1 Planctomycetota bacterium
CGTACCACGAACATTAAGGGATACAAGCAAGCTGTTCGTGGACCGCCTCTGGCGTGACCGCTTGTAAAGCGGGTCCGATAATGACCAGAATAGGGTATCCCGACACCTGGTCTATTTACAGCATGGAGTCATCCCTCATGAAATCCCGCTCAAAGAAACAGCCAGCACTTGATCGTCGACAGTTTCATCGTCGCACCGTCCTTGGTACAGCATCCCTGGTGGCTGCTGCAAATCTTGGTTTTGCAGCTCCCAGGAAAGCCAGCCGTTACGTGGACATGCATACCCACCTGGGGCAGACGTGGAATAGTACGGAAACATTGAGTGCCGAGCAGCTCCTGCGATGGATGGATGCCCATGACATCGCCCAGGCCGTGGTGCTGCCACTGGTTTCGCCGGAATCGTCGAGTTATCCACTGACAGCAGATTTTGTGCTGGCCCAGACACGCGATCACCGGGATCGGCTGATCCCGTTCTGTTCCATCGATCCCAGGACCTCGTACAAGGGTGGACACCAGGGACTCGTGGCCATGTTGCGAAAGTATATCGACATGGGGGCCAAGGGATTCGGTGAACACAAGCCGGGAATCGCCTTCGATGATCCTCGTAACATGGCTGTGTTTGCCGCCTGTGCCGAGGTAGGCTTGCCGGTCCTGTTTCACCTGGACAACCAGCGCAACACCGATAAGCCGGGCCTGCCGGGACTAGAGAAAGTTCTGCAACAGAATCCCAAATGTACATTCATTGGACATGGTCCCGGTTGGTGGGCATCCATTTCCGGGAACCTGGCGCAGAACGAGCTGTCAGGATATCCCAAGGGCAAGGTGTCGCCCGGTGGTGCGATTGATCGCCTGATGAGTAAGTATCCGAATATTTACGGAGATCTTTCGGCGGGTAGCGGTGCGAATTCTATTTCACGCGATCTTAAGTTTGGGCGAGAGTTCCTGATCCGACGTGCAGATCGCATCATGTTTGGTACGGATTTCCTCGCCCCCAAGCAACCGGTTCCGCAATTCGAGTTGTTTGAACAGCAATTGCAGTTACCGAAAGAGGTCCAACAAAAGATCTATCGAGACAACGCTCGCCGTGTCCTGAAGCTGGGCTAATGAATACCTGGATAGCGATTTTACCCTGGCTTGCCGGCTTGCACCTGGTCCTGGTGATCCTCGTGATCCTGCGACTGGCCATGAACAGTCACTTGTTGAAAAACCTGAATGATGTGGCCCCTGCCGGTGATGAATCGTTACCCTCGCTGTCGATTGTCGTGGCTGCTCGTAACGAGGCACGGGATATTGAAGCGGCACTGCAGTCGTGGTTCCAGTTAGACTATCCCGGGATGGAACTGATCGTGGTCAACGATCGCTCGACGGATGAAACGGGCGCCATTCTCGATCGCATGACGGAGCAACAGTCGATCTTGCAGGTGGTCCACCTGGAAGAACTGCCAGCCGGCTGGCTGGGTAAGAATCATGCCCTGCAACTGGGTGCCGAGCGCTCCCAATCGGACTACCTGCTGTTCACGGATGCGGACGTGATCATCCAGCCCAGTGCCTTGCGACGAGCCGTGGGTTACATGCAGCAAGAGCAGTTGGATCATCTCACGATCACGCCCCAGTTGGCGATGCCAACGCGGTTACTGGAGGCATTCGTGACCGTGTTCACCAGCCTTTTCTTCCTCTACTTCCGTGCCTGGAAGGTTTCTGATCCGACGAGTGATGCCCACGTGGGAATTGGTGCGTTCAACCTGTTGCGCCGTGATGGCTATCAACAATGCGGGATGCACCAATCCATTGCAATGCGACCCGATGATGATGTCAAGCTTGGAAAGATTATCAAGCAGCAGGGATTGTCCCAGGCCCTCGTGGTTGGTTCGGACCACGTCTATGTGCGTTGGTATGCCTCGCTAAAGGAATTGATGGTGGGATTGGAGAAAAACGTATTGGCAGGCCTGGATTATCGACTCTGGATGGTATTTGTGCTGTCTTTTCTGCTGATCCTGGGAATGTTCGCGCCTTGGGTGGCTGTTTTCCTGACCAGCGGGGTCACCCAGGTACTGTATGGGATGATCCTGGTGCTGTTACTAATCATCTTCTTACGCACCACCGTTGAATTACGGGTTCGTACGTCGTGCGTATTTTGGTTCCCGGTCGTGTTGCTGTTATTCAATTACATCATTTGGCGTGCTACGATTCTGACATACGTTCAGGGCGGGATTCGCTGGCGAGATACTTTCTATCCCCTCACAGAACTCAGGAAGAACCAGGTGTAGAGACGCTGTTTTGGATTAACGTGATCAAGAAAATGGAGAAGCAATGAGCAATCACAAGCAATTACTGCAAGCCATGTTGATTTTAATCCTGCTGGGAACCAACTTGTTGACGGCGGGAGCTGCTGAATCCTGGCATGCGGGCTCAGCGAAAACAGTGATTACGCCTGAACAGTTTATCTGGATGTCTGGTTACGGCGGTCGAGACCATGTTGCTGAAGGTAAGTTGACGGACCTCTGGGCAAAGGCCCTGGTATTACGCGATCCACTGGGCAACCGGTCTGTCCTGGTTACGTTGGACCTGGTCGGGATTGACCGTACCCTGGCGATGAAGATCACGAAATCCCTCGACCAGGCCTATGGATTCCAGCGACGCCAGGTTGCCATCTGTACCTCGCATACCCATACCGGTCCGGTTGTCGGAAAAAATCTCGCTCCATTGCACTACGAGCAGATCAATGCAGCCGAGCAAAAGAAAGTTGATCAGTACGCTGACCAGTTGCACGACAAGGTGGTGGCAGTCGTCGGTGATGCGATCAAGCAGGTGGTACCCAGCCAGTTGACCTGGGGTAGCGGGCATTGCGCTGTGGCCGTGAACCGGCGCAACAATAGTGAAAAGCAGGTCCCGCAATTGCGCCAGCAGGGTTTGCTCAAGGGTCCCTTTGACCATGATGTCCCGGTGCTGGCGGTTCGAGATCTGGCTGGCAAGCTGCAGACCGTGGTCTTTGGCTATGCCTGTCATGCCACCGTGTTGAGTTTTTACCAGTGGTCTGGAGACTATCCGGGATTTGCCCAGATGGCGATTGAAAAAGCGCATCCCGGTGTGGAAGCCATGTTCTTTGCCGGGTGTGGAGCAGATCAGAATCCCTTGCCGCGTCGTACGGTCGAGCTGGCTCAGGGGTACGGCAATCGACTGGCAGCGGCTGTCGAGGAAACACTGGCCGGGACCCTGCGGCCCGTGCAGGGAACGTTGGCCACGTACTACCAGGAAGTAGCGCTGCCACTGGCAACGCTTCCCACGGTCGATGACATCAAGGCAAACCTGACATCCAAGAACCGGTTTGAAGCGGCTCGGGCACGTTGGTTGCTCAGGGACATTGAGGCAGGACAGCCGCTACAAAAACACTATCCTTACCCGATCGCCACGTGGAAAATCGGGGACATGGTCGCACTGGTTGTCCTGGGTGGCGAGGTCGTGATTGATTATGCACTCAGTATCAAGGAGCTGGATAACCGGTCAGCCACGCATACGAATATCTGGGTCGCCGGATACAGTAACGATGTCATGGCCTATATCCCGTCGCGACGGGTGCTTCGTGAAGGTGGCTACGAGGGAGCCAGCTCGATGGTGTATTACGGGTTGCCCACGCTTTGGGCCCCGGAACTGGAAGCCCTGATTCTCAAGGCTGTCAAGAAACAACTGCGGAACTGAATGGCGTTAGTCGATCTCGAAGATTTCGTTGATCGCAGGATTACCATACTCCGCTCCACCGGTCAGGATCGTGACGTTGGGCAGGGGTTCGGTTTTTCCAGCTCCATGGGTATGTCCACAGAGGACGGTCAGCTGGCGATCGGGATAGCGTGGCATCACTTCCAGGATGGCTTCACCCATGGCCTGGCAGGTGAAATGAGGAGCCCATTCATCATTCGATATTTCCCCGTTGTACCAACAGGCTTCTCGCAGGGGCGGTACATGGGTGACGAGATAGACGTGGGCATGTTGCTCCAGGGCCAGGGGTAGTACGCGGCGCACGTGGGCTGCCGCCTGGTCTCCGAGGGTTTTCAGGGCGTCCCACCGCTGCCGCTTGTCGAAAGGGGCCAGTTCCTCGATTAACTGGTAATCATTCATCATCACCTCGGAGCGTTCGTAATCCCCACTGCGACCATCGGCCCATCCATCATGGCCCACGACGGCGACCCGGTCCGACAGGGAAAACATGTCAGACAAGGTGAGGTAATGTAGCGAAGAATGTTCTTCACAGACCTGTTGGACCTGGTTACGTACGGACGCGATGGCACCGAAATAGAAATCATGGTTGCCCAGTACGAAGTAAACAGGACAGGAGAGGCTGTCTGCCAGCCGAACCAGGTAGGGAATCACGTCAGTCGATTCACCAATATCGCCGCTGCACAACAGGACATCTGCCCGGGCGCGTTCCAGTCGTGCCAGGAACTCTTGCACGATATCGTCTTCGGCAAAGTTCAGGTGGATATCGGTGGTCCAGAGAATCCGACTCATGCTTTTCCACTCGACTTATGCGTCATCCCGGGATTGGTTGGACGGTAAACACGAATGTAGCAACTCAGTTTTGCCAGCTTCACCCGCCCGTTCCTGCACGTAACGGGGAACGGCATACCCTGGCAGGTTGGATTTCAAGTGTTCCATCAGTGCCAATCCGCGGGCCACCGGGACCTCGAAGTGATGGGCCCCTCGGACGGGATCCAGCTGGTGCAGGTAGTAAGGTATCACGCGGAGATTCGCCAGCTGTTGCATGAGGTTGACCAGGGTCGTTTCGTGATCGTTGATACCGCGCAGCAACACGGCCTGGTTGAGCAGCGGGATGCCGGCATCGCTGAGTCGTCCCAGGCTGGCTGCTACCGATTCATCAATTTCAGCCGGATGGTTGCAGTGAATGACGAAGATCGGAGTGAGACGGGTTCCGGTTAGCCATTCCAGCAGGGCGTCGTTGACCCGCTCGGGGATCATGATCGGTAACCGCGTGTGAATGCGAATGCGTTTCAGGTGCTTGATATCTGCCAGGCGTGTGGCAAGTGCGGCCAGCTGGGAATCCACCAGGGTCAGCGGATCACCACCGCTGAAGATAATTTCTTCAAGCGTTTCGTCTTCCTCGATGGCTCGCAGGGCTGGAGCCCACTGGTCGAGGGAATGGGGTTGATCCGAATAAGGGTAGTGACGCCGGAAACAGTAACGACAATGAATGGCGCAGGCCCCGGTAACAATCATGAGTGCACGACCCTGGTATTTATGTAGTAATCCAGGCACTAGCTGGGCTTCCTCGTCACCGACTGGATCGGTTACAAACCCGGGTGGCGACTCGAATTCTTCCTGGAGCGGAAGAATTTGACGCAGCAGTGGGTCGGCCGGGTTACCACGTTCGATACGGTCGACATAGGGCAGGGGAGCGAACAGGGGAAAGAGCCTGGCAGCCTGTTCGGCACCGGATATCCACGCATTGGGCAATTGCAGATATTGGCAAAGCGTACGGGGATCGCGGATCGCTGTTTTTAAGATAGTTTGCCAGCGTACCTGGGGTTCCGCCTCGATCTGGGGCCGGGAGACAGGGCGCGAGGATTTCAAGCTGGTTTCGTGATCCGTCGTGGTTACCATGTCTCTCGAATAATTACGGGTTTATTTGAACAAAACAAATCGGTACATTCGAACGAGTTCCCTGGTCGATACCTGATGAGAGAACGATTTTAGATGAAGCGTCCGCTGGAAAGAAAGAGCAGATTCAGCGTGCCACCATACGTCCCAGCCGTATCCTAACAGGAAAGAAACGCCGTGCCTTCATACAAGACCAGTGATTTTCGTAAGGGGTTAAAAGTCCAGATTGACGGAGATCCCTATCTCATGATCGAGATGAATTTCGTCAAGCCAGGCAAGGGAAATGCCATGTACAAGTGCAAGTTGCGGAACCTGATTCGCAACACCGTACTTGACCGAACCTACAAGGGTGGTGAATCCCTGGAAGCTGCTGACGTGGAAGAAATTGACACGCAGTACCTGTACCGCCAGGGAGACACCTTTGTCTTCATGGACAATTCCACCTATGAACAGTACGAACTGTCATCCGACCAGGTTGATGATAACTGGAAGTACCTCAAGGAAAACCTGCCTGTCTCCATGATCATCTACAACGGTAACCCGATTACCATGAGTCCACCCAATCACGTGGAATTGAAAGTTGAATACTGTGAGCCCGGCGCCAAGGGAGATACAGCGACCAACGTGACGAAACCGGTGAAGATGGAAACAGGAGCCGAGTTCGTTTGTCCGGCATTCATCGACATTGGTAACGTGGTCAAGATCGACACGCGCACGGGTTCTTATGTCGAACGTGTCAGCGTCAAGTAACACCGGTTTACTCAATGGCCTACCTTGTGGCAATCAACGGGTTGGACGTGGGGCGTGTCCTGGAACTACAGGATGGCTGGAACTCGATCGGTCGCCAGCCGGATTGCCAGGTCTTTCTGCAACTGGATTCTGTCAGCCGTCACCATGCGATGATTCGGATCGACGGTGAGCAGGCGCAGTTGAAAGATCTGGGTAGTCGTAATGGGACCCTGGTCAATTCCCATCACGTGGAGGAACCACGGGAACTGGCTGATGGTGATGTGATCCAGTTTGGGCAGGTGGAATTTCGCTTTCAGCTCCAGGAACCGCCTGGTAGCCAGTTACCCCCGGCAACGCGTGTGCCCAGTCACGAGTCGAGCGGGGAAGAACAGGGCGCGTCCGTTTATGGTCCCGTAGCAACCCCCGATATGTTGCGGCTGCGGGCACGACTGCTGGGCCGCTTGAGAACATTCTTTGAAGCACAGGATTTCCTCGAAGTGGAAACTCCGCTGGCCTCGGCTGACACGACCGTGGATCGTCATATCGAACCGGTTCCGGTCACTATTCATGGACGGTCACTGTATCTCCAGACGTCTCCCGAGTTTGCCATGAAACGGTTGTTAACCAACGGTTTGCCCGCCATTTACCAGGTCACCCGGGCGTTTCGGGACGGAGAGCTCGGCGCTCGACATAACCCTGAATTCACCATCGTGGAATGGTACCGAACCCAGGACACGATGGAACAGGCCATGGATTTTCTCGGCAGCCTTTGCCAACATCTACTGGCGACTCCGCTACCGCAACAATTAAGTTACCGCGAGGCGTTTCAGCAACACCTGGACCTGGACCCGTTTACTGTTACGGATCGGGTTCTTTTAAAGCGGATCGCAGGGCTCGATGTTACGCCACCGGATGACTGGCGCAACATGGACCGTGATAGCTGGCTCAACCTGCTGCTGGCCGATTTCGTGGAGCCCCAGCTGGGCATGGATGGCCCCACGATTCTCTACGGCTATCCACCCAGCCAGGCGGCGCTGGCGCAAGTGCGGCCTGGTTCGCCACCTGTGGCGGAGCGATTTGAACTCTATCTCAACGGTATCGAGCTGGCCAACGGTTACCATGAGTTACTCGATGCCCCGGAGTTGCTGCGGCGCAGCCAGCGCAGCAACCAGCAGCGGATGGGAGATGGAAACCAGGCCCTGCCGGAAAACAGCTATCTTCTGCAGGCCATGGAAGCCGGTTTACCCGACTGTTGTGGTGTCGCACTCGGTTTTGACCGACTGGTGATGCTGGCCGCGGGCGCGAAATCGATCGAGGAAGTTTTGACTTTCCCGTTTGATCGGGCGTGAAGACCGGCAGCGATGCTTGATCTAGCTGGTGCCGTGATCACGATGATAGATCATGAAACTGTAATCATGATCATTCTTTTCATCGGCCTGGTGATCCTGTTGATCTTGCAGTTGCCAGTCGTCGTCGGTGATCGCGGGAAAATGCGTGTCGCCCTCGACGGTTGCGTGAACCTGCGTTACGTAAAGCCGTTCCACCATGGGCAGTGCCAGTTGGTAGATCTGGCTGCCACCAATAATGAAGATTTCATCGTCATCGCCTGCCAGCGCCTGTGCTGCTTCCAGGTTTGCAGCAGTGAGTACGCCCTCCACTGCCCAGTCACTTTGCCGCGTGAGTACAATCGAGGTGCGCCCTGGCAGCAGTCGTCCGATCGAATCAAATGTCTTGCGCCCCATGACGATGTGGTGCCCCATGGTCAGGGCCTTGAATCGTTTTAGATCTGCCGACAGGTGCCACGGTAATTGGCCGTCTCGACCGATGACATGGTTATCCGAGATGGCGACGATTAACGACAGCATAAAGATGGTTCCGATGAAGGTTCGTAGCAACAGGCTTCGCAAGGCATGCTAGATTGCAACGGGTGCCCGGATGTGGGGATGGGGATCGTAGGCGTCGAGACAGAAGTCATCGTAGCTGAAATCAAAAATCGATTGCACTTCGGAATTGATATGCATGGTAGGCAGTGGCCTCGGCTCCCGGCTTAACTGAAGTTCAGCCTGCTCCAGGTGATTCTGGTAAAGGTGAGCATCACCCAGGGTGTGAACAAAGTCGCCTGCCTCGAGGCCAGTAGCCTGGGCCATCATCATGGTCAGCAATGCGTAGGAGGCAATATTAAAGGGCACTCCCAGGAACACGTCCGCGCTCCGTTGATACATCTGGCAGGAGAGTCGTCCCTCGGCAACATAGAACTGGAACAGCAGGTGACAGGGTGGTAACGCCATCTTGGATAGTTGCCCAACGTTCCAGGCGCTGACAATCATCCGCCGTGAATCAGGTTGGGTGCGAATCTGTTCCTGGACCTGGGTGATCTGGTCGATCGTGGAACCGTCGTCGGCGGCCCAGCTGCGCCACTGGTGACCGTAAACAGGACCCAGGTTGCCTTCTTCATCGGCCCACTCATCCCAGATAGAGACTCCGTTTTCCTTGAGAAAGGCCGTATTCGTGTCACCCCTCAGGAACCAGAGTAATTCGTAGATAATCGATTTGAGATGGAGTTTCTTGGTGGTTAGCAGGGGAAATCCAGCGCTCAGGTCAAACCGCATCTGGTGACCGAAAATACTGCGCGTGCCTGTGCCCGTACGATCTTCCTTGGTGACACCCTTTTCCAGGATCGTCTCCAGTAAATGCAGGTATGATTTCATCCTTGATTCCCTTCCACGTCAATTCCTGGTGGCACTCCACGTCCAGTGTCGATCCGTCGTTGCCTGCACTCCCAGTGGATCGTATCCCAGCTGATCAATCAAGCCACGAATTTCTTCCAGGCTGAGCGCCGCGCGCAGCGAATCATCGAACATCTTTTGTTGATGCTCATTTGCGTCGCCTGCATAGGTTTGCACCAACTGTCGTACCTGTTCGTCCGATTCGGGTCGCAACAGGTCTCGAAAGAACAGCTTTCCCATCGGCTGCGTGACACGAATCGCCTCGGCCAGCACGGTCATGGGCTCCGGGATATGATGGATGATGCTGTTGGACATGACCGCATCGAATCGATCATCCTCGTAAGGCAGTTGCTTGGCATCAACACAGTCGAGCATGATGCGATGGGTGAGCCCGTTGATCTCCAACTGGTAGCGCGCCAGGTCCAGCATGTGAACCGCCATGTCCACGGCCACCACGCGACAGAGGTCCGTCTGTTGGCAGAGCGCGACAGGGATCTGTGCCGTACCGGTCCCCAGGTCAAGGATTTCCCCACCCACGTCCCCGGTTTCCAGCAGGTCGGAGACGAAGACCTCGTTGACCGCATCGTGATCCATCTCGTCGTAGTCACGAGCTTCCTCGATGCTGTCCATGACTTCCGGTTCCAGGATGCGTTCCAGTGCCACGATGAGTTGTTCCTTCGTTGAGGCAGGTTAAATGATCAATAGTCGTAAGGGTCTTCGACGTGCAGTGGCGGCGATGGATTCGCCTGTTCCACGGAATGCCAGGATGCCAGGATAGCGGCCATGACCACGTATCCTATCACGTAGTTCCAAACGATTTGTTGATCGGAGCTTTGTAAGTGGTAGATGAGGAATGTCGCATTGCTGGCCAGCGGCGAATGAATGACACCAAACAGGGTGCAGCCAGCGGCAACCAGGTAATAGAGTGCGGCCCGCGTCAACTGCCGATCGATCATGGCGGCCAGTGCCGAGGCCCAGATCAGGCTGGTAATGATGAAACCATTGGAAAGGACTCGCAGGTTCAACAGGGTTGCCTGCGTGGCAGCTCCCAGTTTGTCTGCGTTGACGGCCGGATCAGATAACAACTGGCCCGTGAAGATCTGGACCAGGTAGGCCATCGCTGGCAGGCAGGCAATGGCAATCGCGGCATAATGCTTGCGTGGCGTGGCGAGGAAACTTTGGGCCGTGATTTCCAGGCCGATAAAAATCAGGATTGGGAAAATAGCTGCCTTGGGAATGATGACATACAGGAAACCAAAATAGCCCAGCAGTCCAGCGCTACCGACAAACGCCGCCGTTGCCAGTGAGTAGGCTGCTCGACCTCCCATCGCCTTGTAAGCCGGGTGTCCAATGTAAGGTGTGGTTTGAATCACGCCGCCGCAAAGCGCGGCAACCAGGGTGGCCAGGGCTTCCACGCCAATTACCTTACCGGTGTCATATTCGTCACCCGCTGCCGCTGCACTTTCCGTGCAGTCGATTCCACCGACTACCGTCCCTAGTGCAAACGGTAGTACGACTGGCAAGTATTGCAAGGAATCATTCAGCGCACCGATCCACTGGAATTGAAATACTTGGAACCATTTTACAGGCAGCAATGCCTCGCGGGGATCAATCTCACGCGCGGGCAACTCACTCCACCCCAGGTAAGCCATCAGGTAGTAAATGCCACCACCAACCAGCAGAGCTCCCAGGGCTCCAGGTATCCGTAGCGGGAAGCGGACATGGGCGATCAGGGTTGTCAGGATGATGGCCATGGCGGCCATGCCCGCCACGGGATAGGCGACGATTTCCATCAAGGGCATGAAAGCAATAATGACCAGCGCGATGGCGGTCAGGGAACCGAGCAGACCGGCACGAGGAACCACGCGGCGAATCCAGTTGGAACCGAGCGCACAAACACACTTGAACAAGCCACTGATGAAAATCGAGCAAATCCCAATATGCCAGGTGTGAATCGCAGCTTGCTCGGGTGACATGGTGAGTTTAGCCGTGACAAAGGCCGGTCCCAGGACAAAAAAGACCATGCCAAACGTGCTGGGAGTATCCAGTCCCAACGGCATGGCGGTCACGCTTTGAGAACCGGTGCGCCGTGCTAAACGAAAAGCCATCCAGA
>JAZADA010000162.1:0-6117 GCA_036124135.1 Planctomycetota bacterium
ATCGTCCGCTGATCGCCAGGTTCTCCTTCCGCTATACTCGCTGCCTTGTTGCCCCGCCTTGCCAGGTGCGCATCGCGGCAATTGTAAGAAACAGTGGTTTCACCTCCGACGAACCACTTGGCAAAAGGCTCATCCCATTCCAGGGTCTGGTCGAAATCCTTGAACCAGTGCAATTCTTCGCGTGCCAGTCGCTCCCAGAAAGCGACCGGATCCTGCTTGGCTTCGTCATAGAGCTTTTCATAGGCAGCCAGGGAATCGAGTTGGCAACGGCCCGCAAACTCCTCGCTCGGGGAAAACAAGCGTTCCTCCTGCATAACCGTATCAATCTGTCCGCTCGTTTTTTCGGACTCGGACATCGTTGGATCCTTATATCGTGGCAAAGAAAACATGCCTGCCAGTAACCCGACCATAGTTCCCCGAAAGCAATTCTTCCGGTGACCGAGTCGGCAGCGCCAGAATCGGAAATTCTAAGACGCCGTTTAAGGCCTGTCAAACCAACTAGCTGCTTTACCAGACCAGCATCCACAGGCTGGCCCGAGCATTCTAGAAACCGAGCCAGTTCGTAAGGCCGAGGCGAAACAACATCCACGCACTGCCGAGCATTTCACGAAGATTGATCTTGGACTGGCCACGCGTGCGGTCCGCAAACACGATCGGCACCTCTCCCAGGCAAGCACCAGCACGATGCAACCGCCAAAGAATTTCTTCCTGGAAAGAGAAACCCCGTGATCGCAACTGGGTCAAGTCAACCTTCTCCAGGGTCGCCACCCGGTAACAACGATAGGCACCACTGCAATCGCGAGCCGACAAGCTCAGCAACAGCCGGGCACCCCGGTTCACCAGCCAACTCGTGAAGCGGCGATGCCATGGCCAACCCACGGTGCGCCCGCCCGGGACGTAGCGGGATCCGATCACCACGTCATAGGCCGGCGAGTTCGCTCCCTCCCGCGCCGCCAACAGATCCGGCAGGTAACGCGGATGGTGACTGAAATCTGCGTCCATGCTGACCAGCCAGGTGTAACCTTTCTGCTGGGCATATTCAAACGCTTCCAGCGTGGCCGTTCCCAGTCCGAGGCGTCCAGCACGATGCAGACAGGACAACCGGGAATCCTGCGCAGCTCTCTTCTCAGCCCAATCTCCGGTTCCATCGGGAGAATTATCATCCACGACCAGGATCTCAACCTCAGGAACCCGTGAAAAGATCTCGTCGACCAGCAAGGGCAGATTCTCGATCTCGTCATAGGTCGGAATTGCGACCAGGATCCGATCTGTCGTTTTTTTTAACTCGGCCTGTTCATCCATCGCGCCCGGCAAACCTCGGCTGTGCCTGCTTTCTGATTCCAGCGAACGTGCCCCGTCCATGTCATCAACGATCGACCAATGTGCGATAATAGTCAATAGACTGCTGCAAGCCTTCCCGCAGGCCGACACGGGATTGGTAACCCAGCAATGTCTGGGCCCGCTGAATGTCGGCCAGGCTATGACGAACATCTCCCACGCGTTCCGGCTGGTGATCCGGCTGGACGTCCATCTCCAGGATATCATTGAGCGTCGCGATTAATTCCAGCAAGCTGGTCTGGCGATTATTGGCCACGTTAATGACCTGCCCGGCAGCTCCCACCGCCTCAGCCGCCAACAGATTCCCCTGCACCACATCGGAGACAAATGTGAAGTCTCGTGCCTGGTGACCATCCCCAAAAATCACCGGCTGTTCCCCGGACAACATCGCGCAAATAAACAGGGGGATGACAGCCGAGTAAGGACTCTCCGGATCCTGGCGAGGGCCAAATACATTGAAATAACGTAAGCAAACCGTCTCGAAACCGTAGGTCGTGTAATAGGACTGGCAATAATACTCCGCAGCCAACTTGGCCACCGCGTACGGGGAAATCGGTGCCGGCAAATCGGTCTCCGTCTTGCAGGGATGGTCCTGGTCCCCGTAGGCACTGCTGGAAGCCGCATAAACCACGCGACGGACTCCCTTCTTGCGGGCATGTTCCAACACCGTCAAGGTGCCGGTTACACAAGCAGCATTTGTTTCCAAGGGATTGGCCACACTTCGTGGCACCGATGCCAGGGCCGCCTGGTGAAAAACCACTTCCACGCCCTCCATGGCACGCGAGACCACATCAGCGTCGAGTACGTCACCCTCCAGGAATTCGACATCCCCGGTCAGTTGCTCAACATTGTGCCGGTAACCCGTACTCAGGTTATCCAGGATACGGATCGTTTCACCACGATCCAGCAGGGCCTGCGCAATATGGGAACCAATAAACCCGGCACCGCCTGTAATCAGGTAACGTGGCGTCATCTTTCTAGGCCTGTCGAAAACGATCCAGTAACTGCCGCTGGCGCTCCAGCGCCTCTGCGGATACCGGTTGATGATCCGGGTTCAACCGATGCTCCTCATCATGTCGAATGATCAACATGCCAGGATCACTGGCCGTCGCATCATTGATTTCGTGCGTCAATGGAGCCTGGACAATCCAGGCTGTTTCCAGGCCCGCATCCTGGGGGCAAGCGTCTGCCAACGACAGGAAATTTTCCCCCACTTCTTCCACCGGCACTTCTTCCACCGGCATCTCTTCCACCGGCATCTCTTCCACCGGCACTTCTTCCACCGGTAAAACTTGCGACTCCGAGTCCTCCTCGAAACTCGGATCAATTACATCCCTTGCCTCTCCCACCGACAAGTCCGGAGTTGCCGGAGACGCCGGCAGTTCATCAAGCAGTCCCACCTCAACGGTCTCCGGGTAGGCAATCGTTGCCTGGCCAACGTCAGATCCGCCATCTTCTACAAATTCATCCAGCTGACCAAATTCAATCACGCTGGACGAATCGCCCACCGGTTCATCGGCGTCGAACGTGGGTGGCAACTGTTGAAGATCTGCCCAGGCCATTTCAACGGCGCGTTGATCAACTCGGTTGACCTGTTGTGCAGCCGCTGCCAGCAGGACGTGATCACACAACTGGTTGATCACACGAGGAACACCATCCGTTAACTTCTGCACCGCTGCAATTGCCGACTCATCAAAAATGTCGATTTGCTGGCCTCCATTGACGGATTGGAGTTGCGTACGAATGTAATAGCCCGTCTCTTCCGTGGTCAGTGTCTCCAGGTAGCAACGGCAGGCAAGTCGTTGGTTAAAAGATTCCATCCGTGGATGAGCAAACTGCTCCTCGAGCCGCGTGTTTCCTGCCAGGACCAATCGCACCCGGGACTCTCCACCACGTACCAGGTTCGTCAACATACGAATTTCTTCCAGTAAACGTCTCGGCAGGCTCTGGGCCTCATCCACGATCAACAACATGCCATGGACGTTTTCAGGCGTGGGCGAGAGTGCTTCCAACAGGGAAAACCGTAGCTCTCCCTCGGAACGCTCACGGTAGGGCAATCCCAACTCAAAGAGCAGGTTCTGGAGCAAGGCACGGGATGTACAGAGCCGTGTGCTGGATAACAACGCAACCTGAAACACGTTCTGATAGTGCGCAGCAAGTAAATGACAAAGCAACGATTTTCCGGTCCCGACACCTCCGACCACCAACGCCGGTCCTTCCGCTCGCTCAATCACACGTGCCACGGTTCGCAACGTCTCCTCCCAGGATTCCAAGGGAACATAGAAATCCGGCTGAGGGGCCGCTGGAAACGGTCGTGCATCAAACTGAAAATAACTTTGGTACATGATCCCAAACCTCATCTTTAGCCGACCTGATGGTATTCGTTTAAATCGGCAATCCAACGAGATTCACTTCAACTACAGACGTCTATTCCAGTACATTCTTGGTGATCAGGGGCCCCTGGGCGGTAAGCTGGGTGAGGTATGGACAAAATAACAACTAACCTTGCTCCGCTGATTGGGAAGCCCGTCGCAAACGGGTACAATAGGTAGTCCACAAGTTACCCATTTCCCCACACTATCGATCCCCGTCAGGTTGCCACCGATGTTCCAGGTCAAAATCTGTGGAATCACCTCGGTCAACGATGCCCAGGCAGCTGCCGATGCCGGCGCCGATGCCATCGGCCTCAACTTCTATCCAGGTAGCCCTCGTCACGTGGAACCGGAAACCGCGTTCGAAATTTGCCAGCAGCTTCCCCAACTGCTCAAGGTGGCTGTCTTTGTCAATGAACCGTCCGCCACGATTCGACAACAGGCTCAACAAATCGGTTTCGATGCCGTGCAACTGCATGGGGATGAAACACCTGAACAGGTCGCCGAACTGGCTGACTTACGATTGATCCGTGCCTTCCGCTGCCGCGACTCAAGCCTGGAAACAGTCGAGGATTATTGGCACGCCTGCCAACAACAAGAGGGGCTTCCCCAAGCCCTTTTGCTCGATGCGTACCACCCGGAACAATATGGTGGTACCGGGCAATGCCTGGCCTGGAATCAGCTTCACCCATTACCCCCTCTGATGAGGGGTTCTTCGTGGGTCTTGGCCGGTGGCCTTACCCCAATGAACGTTGCCGAGGCGATCCGTTCAGCCCGACCGCATGGTGTCGATACAGCCGGTGGGGTGGAAAGCGAACCAGGACAAAAGGATCACGCCTTGATCCACCAGTTCGTGGCTGCGGCACGGACGGCATTCGCCGCGTTGTCATAACGACCACTCATGTGGGTTGAAGTTTCGTTCGTCGATAATGATCATCTTACAACGCGACCGTTCTTTGCTATACTCAGTTGGAGGCAAGCTGGAACTGGCTTTGCCGATGACTCAATGAACCTCAAGCACGGAGAATAAGGACGTGGCACAAGCGGATACAGGACGTTTACCTTACAAAGTAAAAGACCTTTCCCTGGCGGAATGGGGTCGCAAAGAAATCAAGCTGGCTGAGAACGAAATGCCGGGACTCATGGCATTACGTCACAAGTACAGTTCAGAGCAACCCCTGGCGGGAGCTCGGATCGCTGGTTGTCTCCACATGACGATTCAGACCGCCGTGCTGATCGAGACCCTGATTCAACTCGGAGCCCAGGTCACCTGGAGCAGTTGCAACATCTTTTCCACGCAGGATCATGCTGCCGCTGCCATGGCCGAGGCAAACATCCCGGTCTATGCCTGGAAGGGTATGAACGACGAAGAGTTTGACTGGTGTATCGAGCAAACCCTGTTCTTCCCCGACGGGCAACCGCTGAACCTGATCCTGGATGATGGCGGCGACCTGACCGCCATGGTTCACCAGAAATACCCTGAATTACTCTCTGACATTCGGGGGCTCTCGGAGGAGACTACCACCGGTGTCCATCGACTCTACCAGATGCACGAGAGCGGCGAACTGAAGATACCTGCGATTAACGTCAACGACTCCGTAACCAAGAGCAAGTTCGACAACCTGTACGGCTGCCGGGAATCCCTGGCCGATGGGATCAAGCGAGCCACCGATGTCATGGTGGCTGGCAAGGTGGCGGTCGTTTGTGGATATGGAGACGTGGGAAAAGGCTGTGCCCATTCCCTGCAGCGTTATTGAGCCCGTGTGCTGGTCACCGAAGTCGATCCGATCAACGCATACCAGGCCGTCATGGAAGGTTTCCAGGTTGTCACCATGGAAGAAGCTGCCTCACAGGGCAACCTGTTTGTCACGGCCACGGGAAATCGGGACATCATCACCGGCACCCACATGGAAAAAATGCCCAACGATGCAATCATCTGTAACATTGGTCATTTTGACCTGGAAATTGACGTCGCCTGGCTTAACGAAACTGACGGAATCAGCAAGGAAGAAATTAAGCCCCAGGTGGATCGCTACACCTTTGACGATGGCCACTCGGTCATCCTGTTAGCCGAGGGGCGACTGGTCAATCTCGGCTGTGCGACCGGGCATCCTTCCTTCGTCATGTCCAATTCCTTCACCAACCAGGTGCTGGCCCAGTTGTTACTCTGGACCGAATCAGAAAGCTACGATCTTGGTGTTCACGTCCTGCCCAAGAAATTGGACGAGGAAGTAGCTCGTCTGCACCTGGACCAGTTGGGGGTCAAGCTCACGACACTCACTGCCGAGCAGGCTGACTATATCGGTGTCCCCGTTGAGGGACCTTACAAACCCGATCACTATCGGTATTGATGCTCCTGCCGGATAATCGCCGGTATCCCATTTCAGCCGCTGAGGATGGACCCTAG
>JAZADA010000163.1:0-2202 GCA_036124135.1 Planctomycetota bacterium
GAGTTTGTGCAAATTTTCACAAAGTATCCTGGGCACGATAATCCCTTCTAAGTTGAATAGTTACGTCGATGAAAATGGTCTCACCTGACAGCCTACTGCCGTTGATTCTGTTCGCCCTGGCGACGGCATCGGTAGGTATTGGCATGCTCCTGCTCGGTTCCTGGCTGGGTCCACGTCGCCAGGGTGCGGTCAAGCAGATGCCTTACGAGAGTGGCATGGATCCGATTCATAGTGCCCGTCGTCGTTTCGACATTCGCTTTCACCTGATTGCTATTGTTTTTCTGTTGTTTGACGTGGAGTTGTTATTTCTCTACCCCTGGGCGGTCACCCGCAACCATGATGCGGGTTTGGGCGGGCCACCGATCGAGGGGGTCAACCGACTTTTAATTTTCAGCGAGGTGATGGTTTTCCTGGCCCTGCTGACACTGGGGTTGGTTTACGTATGGCGCAAGGGGGTCTTTCGATGGCGATAGAGTTACCGGACAACGTCATTACTACCAAGCTTGATGAGCTCGCTAGTTGGTGTCGCAAGAACAGTCTTTGGCCCATGCCATTTGCCACTGCCTGCTGTGGCATCGAGCTGATGGCAACGGGGGCCAGCCGCCATGATCTTTCTCGTTTTGGAGCTGAAGTTTTCCGATTCAGTCCACGACAATGTGACCTGATGATTGTCGCCGGGCGCGTGGTCATGAAAATGTTACCTGTACTTCAGCGCATCTGGCAGCAAATGCACGAACCCAAGTGGTGCATCTCGATGGGCGCCTGTGCATCCACGGGCGGCGTATTCGACACCTATTGCGTCGTCCAGGGAATCGATCGATTTATCCCGGTAGACATGTACATCCCCGGTTGCCCTCCGCGTCCCGAACAGCTCATCCAGGCCATCATCGACTTGCAGGACAAGATCCAGCGAGAGGGCACGCTCGGCGGTCGGGAGTTCTGCACTGCCAGCCGACAGGAAACACCACGTCCCCTGGTGGAATTACCTGTCCTGGGATCACTCCCTTTATCCCGGACCCCAGGCCCGGGCCGTGAAATACAACCATGATCACAAGTCCATCCAACAACCAGGAGCAGTCCACTGGCTAGTTGCCGAGGGATTCAACATGACAACTCTTGACGAAATTACCACCGCGGTGACGTCCCGGTTTAGCGAGGTACAGGGAAGCCAGTTTCGTGGACAGTCTCGCCTGGTAGTGCCGGCCGACCAGCTGCTGGACACGGCCCGTTATCTCAAGCAGGAACAGTCCTTTGACATGCTGATCGATATCACGTGCGTGGACTACCTCCATTACCGGGGCGCCACGGACCGATTCGGCCTGGTTGTCCTGCTGGCAAACACGGCCGAATCCTTGCGATTAACACTACGCGTAATGCTCAATGAGCCTCAGCCCACGGTAAGTTCCCTGACTTCCTTGTGGCAGGGCGCCAACTGGCTGGAACGCGAGGTCTGGGACATGTTCGGGATTCACTTTGAAGGCCATCCTGATTTACGTCGCATCCTGTTGCCCGAGGCCTTTACCACCCACCCGCTGCGAAAGGATTATCCACTGCAAGGACACGGCGAACGACATAACTTCCCCGTCATTCGACGCGCCGATGCTTAGGACATCTGCCACCACGAACCCACGAACGTCATGCCATTAACTGCAACCACTCCCCGAACCGAGGCCAACGATCCACAGGAATACCTGTGGACCTTGAACTTTGGGCCCCAGCATCCGGCAACGCATACCACGTTGCGTTTGATCCTGGAGTTGGATGGTGAGCGTGTTGTCCAGGCCACACCCGACCTTGGGTACCTTCATTCGGGTTTCGAAAAAATCGGTGAGCACCTGGACTACAACCAGTATGTCACCGTGACCGATCGCATGAACTACATTTCGCCGATGGCCAACAACGTGGCCTGGCACCAGTCGGTCGAACAGTTGCTGGATATCGAGATAACTCCACGCTGCCAGTATATCCGCGTGCTGGTTGCTGAATTAGCTCGCATCAGTGATCATTTGCTCTGCACGGGTGCCATGGGACTGGATGTGGGAGCCTTCACATTCTTCCTGTATGCTTTTTACCAGCGTGAACGGATCTACGATATTTTCGAGACGCTCTGTGGTGCACGCTTCACGAATAGTTACACCCGCACGGGTGGCTTGAGCCAGGACATTACTCCCCTGGTCACTGAAAAGGTCCATGAATTCCTGC
>JAZADA010000164.1:0-8005 GCA_036124135.1 Planctomycetota bacterium
TTGATTGAGCCTTGTTGCCAGCTAGAAAGCATCATCGTTTCACCGGGTATCGTGCCGGGGAGCGGAAAAAACGGTATTCTGGTACGGTCGGCCGAAGGTACCAGGATTGTGAGCACCAACTCGAGGGATGAAAGTGGTTTGGGGGAATATGAAAACGGTTGCAAAGAAAACAAGCGTGCTTCTCGTGATTCTGTTGTCTTTAGCAGGATGCCAGGATGTGGAAGCGCCGTCGTTAGTGACCTTGGCAGAACAGGTGCGTTCGGGAAAACGGGATCGGATCGTGATTACAGAGTCGACTGTTGAGGACGAGGATCTGGCGGTCTTGTCAGACTTGTCTGGGCTAGTTGGATTGACGATCCAGGAGAGTCGTATTAGCGATGAAGGCCTGCGTTATTTGAAAGGGCTGAAAGATCTGGAGGAACTTCATTTGCGTGGTGCGGAGGTCGGTGACCAGGGAATTGAGCATCTACTCGGACTGGCGAAACTACGTAACCTGAACCTGCCGACAACAAAGCTGACGGATAAGGGCATGAAGCAGATTGCGAAACTGCCCGCGCTGGAACTGTTGAGGATTGGTGGTCCAGGATTGACCAATGCCAGTTTACAGCATGTGGTCACGATGCCGCAGTTACGATTCCTGCATTTAATCGATGTGCCGATCACGGATTTGGGGCTGGAGACCCTGGTCGGCTTTAAGCAGTTGGAATCACTTTACCTGGATGGCAGCCAGGTGACCGAGGAGGGTATCACCAGCTTGATGGAGGAGCTGCCAGAGTTGCATTTGCACCTGAATCAACGGCATCCAGACAACCATTCGGCGGATCATACGCATTAGGGATGGAGGGAGGCAGGCTGGGCGAAGAACTTTTCGCCAGGTAGCTGGAAATCGCGTTCTTCGCCAGTTATATTAGGCGGACTATTAACAAGTTTCGGGCGATCACGTCCAGCAATCAGGAGCACTATATCATGCGTCGTAACCGTTGGATCGTATTGGCTGTTAGCGTTTCGTTGGTCATTGGTACCACCGTAAGTTGGTCCCGGTTTCAAACTGCCCCGGTTGGTGTGACGATGACCGCAGCAGCCAAGGCTTACCTGGAGACACTGGATGAGAAGCAGCGTGCCCAGTCGACGATGGAATACGATTCCGAGAAACGAGTGGATTGGCACTTCATTCCCAAGAAAGAGCGCAAGGGCCTGCAGATCCGGGACATGAAACCCGAGCAGCGAAAGGCAGCCAGCCAGTTGTTGAAAGCATCGTTAAGTGAAGCTGGCTACGGTAAAGCACAGAAGATCATGGCGTTGGAAGGCGTTCTAAACGAGTTGGAAAAGAAAAATCCAGGGAAATTCCTCCGGGATACCGAGCGTTATTTCTATACCGTGTTTGGTGATGTTGGATCGGAGAGCCGGTGGGGGCTGAGTATCGAGGGACACCATATGTCACTGAACTTCGTGGTTGAAAAGGGTAAGGTGATTTCTTCGACACCCACGGTTCTGTGCGCCAATCCAACGATCGTTCCCTCGGACATCGCGGGCTTCAAGAAGGGGGATCGGGTGCTGGCCAAGGAAGAGACACTGGCCTTCGAACTGGTCAATGGCTTGACGGAGGATGAACTCAAGGTCGCTTTGATCGCGGAAAAAGCGCCCCGTGAAATTCGAGGCGCCGGGGCAGCTCAGCCTCCCCAGGATCCGGCCGTGGGCGTGACCTACGGTAGCCTCAAGGCTCCCCAGAAGAAGCTGCTCAAGGAACTCGTCTTTGAATACCTGCGATTGATGCCGGCAGAAGTTTCATCCGCTCGTAACAAGGCAATTATTGGTGCCGGACCGGATAATATTCGATTCGCCTGGGCCGGAGCTCGCAAAGAGGGTGTTGGGCATTATTACCGTATCCAGGGCCCTTCCTTCCTGGTCGAATTCGTCAATACGCAACCTGACGCTGCTGGTAATATTGCCAGTCACATCCATTCGATCTGGCGTGACATGAGTGGTGACTTTGCGATTCCAGTGGCGAAGGAATAAGCAGCCGGTGGTGCAGCGAAGCGTGGAAGGCAAATCCTGGCGGCCCTGAGGTGGCGCCAGGGATGTGCGATGTTGGGCGAGCTGTCCAGTGGGCCGCGAGGAGGCGTTGGACTAGTCGGCGGATGGCGTGGACGCTTCCAGGATTTCCCTGACGGTTTGCTGAAGCCGTGTCTCACCGCCGAATTGCATTCCGAGTTGCTTGATCTTCTGGTTTTCAATTTCATGGCGAGGCGTTGTTTGCTCACCCTCGATGACGGCGCTGCTGCCGGAGATTTCCCTTGCCAGTTGCGCAACATCCCATTGGCTGATGTATTGGTCATAGCAGTTGTATGATTGGCCGGCGACACCCTCGGCATGAACCAGTAATTCGGCAGCCCGGGCCACGTCTGCAGCATGCACCTCTTTCCCCCCGCGTGAGCAATGAACGGACGTGCCCGAGGCGACGTCATGAATGAGCTTGAACCACTTGCTCTGGGCAGCAGGTTCTCTTAATCCATAAACACCAGTGGGGCGGAGTGCGCAGATGTCATATCCCTCACCGAGCCCATAGCTGTGGACAAATTTTTCAAGGGCAGCCTTGTGAGCACCGTAATGACTTGTGGGCCACAGCGGGTGTGATTCATCAAGCTGTCGGTCGTCCAGGATGACCTCGTGGACGGCGCACGTCGAGATGAAGACGAATCGTGGAACACCATGATGGCGTGCTGCTTCAATTAATCTCAGGGTTCCCAGAAGGTTGGTTTCTGTAAAACGCAGCAGGTCACCCTCGCCACCACGAAACTGCTCCCCGGGTCGCCAGAGTGCTGCATGGACGACCGCATCGCAGTCTGCGACCAGCTGCTTCGAGGCCTCCGCTTCGCCAAGGGCGCCGGGAATCCACTTCAGCCGGTCCGGGGCATCCGGAAAACCAGACAGGTCACTCGATGGGCGACACCAGCACTGGAGTTGATGTCCGCTGGAGAGTAAATGTTGAACCAGGTAGCGACCAACGAATCCAGTGGCACCAGTAACAGCTATTTTCATCGGGAAAAGTACTCTCTCATCTGACGGATGCGATCCAGGTCAAGGTTGTCAGGTTCGTGGTCAAGGAACCAGTCCAGGTCCGCGATGGCCGATTTCTTTCGTCCAGTTTCAAATCGCAGGATAGATCGCATGCCACGGTTTTGGACGGAGTGAGAATCCATCGCCATTAACAGTTCGACGTATCGCAACATGGATTCCTTGTCTTCTTTTTGCTGTGCCAGGCCCAGCAGGTTGTTCAGGATGCGTGTCAAGATCATCCGGTTAGGAACTGCTTCCAGGTAGGCGTCCTGGAAAGGCTGGTTGCTGTGTTCGGCAACCAGCTTGACGGCATCATCGCGGCTGAGGTGCTTCCCTTCGTTGAAGACATCAATCAACTGGCCTTTGCCATCCTGGTCAATATGTCGAACGATGAAGTGTCCGGGTAAACCGACTCCCTCGATCTTGAGTCCCAGTCGTCGCCCCAGTTCCATGTAGAGGACGGAAAGCGTGATCGGGAGTCCTTCCCGGTCATCAATAACACGGTTGAGATAACTGTTGGCACGATGATAGTAGTCAAAGCGGCTGCCGTGAAAGCCGTTGTCCTGGAAAAGGTACTTATCCAGGGCATCCAGCTTGTCCGCTTCACTGGCATCTTTCTTGGTGGTCGACAGGATGTCACTGGCCATGCGGTCAATCAGTTTCACGTAGGCTTGCACGTCGATCTCTTCCTCGTCCAGTACGGCAACCAGCAAGGCTGCTGAGAGCAAGTCTGACTTGGCAGGGTCCGTGTTCTCCTTGCCCGCCAGGTCGGGGAAAATCTTGTTGAGTTGCAGGGCAATCGAGCGAGCATGGATGTCAGCTGAAATCTGCTTTAATTCAGCAGCCCGATTCGTGAGCGATTCCGCCTGGCGACGTAATAGGTCGCGAGTGTCCGCCGAATGTTCCTGGAGGGGCTCCAATTGCTGCTCGCTGATAGCTTCCAGTTGTGGCAGGTCGCTGATGAGCTGGTTGAGCCGGGTTGCGAGTTCCTTGGGAAGATCTTGCTGGCCAAGATTGTTGCCGATGCGGAAATGACGAAACTGGGCATGCGTGTCACGGAACTTGGCCAGTCCCGCCTTGCCGGTGGCTAAACCTCGGTCGCGGGAGGTCAGGATTAACTGGTCGTTGACATAGCAAAGGAACTGGTCCTTTTCCATGCGCACGCGCAGCGTGTTCCACTCCCCGGGTCGATAGGCTTCAGTGGGCTGATCATAGAGCACTTGCCAGGAGAAGACATCGGCACCTTCGAAACGCGTTAGACGCATCTTTCCACTGGAAGGGTAGAATCCGTAATGCCTGTTTTTACCGTCAGCGTGAAAAACCAGGCCGGCTGCCCCCGCTTCCTTGTTGAGTTTGACAGCCACGGAGATCTCGTACGGGATCTCCGGGATCGCCTGGCTGGACAGGCAGAGTGAACGGCCGGCAAAGCCCTGCCCGGAATCCTCGACGATGATTCGTCCACCCCGTTGTCGCCAGCGGGCACCGAACAGCGGTTGCCAGTCCCGCGCGTCAATTGTTCCGATCGTCATCCAGCGATCAATAGGTACGGGATTCGGTTTCGCCAGCAAGGTTTGTAGCATGCGGATATCCACGGCAAATCCCAGGTTGTCCGTTACCAGTGACTTCATCGTCACGATACCATGGACGTTGCCTTGCCGATCCAGTACAGGTCCGCCGCTGTTGCCCGGTTCAATCGGAATCGCCAGTTGCAACATGGTGCGTCCGTCGATTTCTCGCATGCTTGAGTTGACACCGCTTACGACACTGTTCTTGAGACCATGTGGATTACCCATTACGACAATCGGCGCACCTTTTTTGAGATTTTCCGGGTTGCCTAGCGAGAGTGCAGGCAAGTCTTTCTCGGCTACTCGGATCACGGCCAAATCCATCTTGCGATCGGAAGCATGGATAGCCGTCACCCGTAGCTTGCGTCCGTCAGACATCTCTACGTGGACTGGGCGGGCATCGCCAATGACATGAAAGTTCGTGGCAATCAGACCATCCTTGTCAACAACGAATCCGGTACCGATACCCTGGGAACGGCCTTCGCGACCCGTGGAGGAAATGCTGACGAGCGAGGGGCGTGTTTGGTCAGCAATCTTTTCCACGTCCAGTGCAGGCTCCTGGGCAATCCCGCGGACAGGAAGGTTCGATAGGAAGAGTGATAGCGTGATCAAGGTCGCCATCATCCCTGGCGTGTTGGGCCGTAAGAGAAAACCCATGTTAAATCCTTTTCTATTGGTTCGTCGGTAGCTGCCTGGAGGCAGACGCGTTGGTGGTTTTCACAAGTGTCCGGGGAACCGCTGATTTCGTAGAATCCCGGGAAGGACAGGTCGTGAACAAACGTACGTATTGTAGGCTTGTTTGCACGATTGGATAAGCCAAAGCTCCCTTGCCGAGAGAAAACGGCACGGATATGATAACGCTTGTTCAAGGGCTCAGCAGGGTGGGGACCAGGCAATCGAGCTCGCCAACCTGTTTCAAGGTATCATCTTAGCTACCTGGGAGGTAATCAATGTCCCCCAAGCTGCGTACGCTGTGTCTCTGGACCACGGGAGTTCTGGTTCTGAGCGGTCCCTGGTTAAACGCTGATCCACCCAGGCAACGCATTGCTGTTGTGGAGAATAATCGTCCATTGCAGCAGCAATCACTGGAAAAACTCCTTGCCGAAGGTTGGCAGCTGACCCTGCGCAATTATCACGAGGCGGTTGACCTGGCGAACAGCTTGCGACAACGGACACGCCCCGATCACCGCCTGGAATATGCCCTCTTGCTGATTCAACTGAAGCAACGGAAATATACGGATGCTGATAAGTCCTTGAAATCATTGCTCTCCACGTATCCTGATTACTTGCCTCTTTGGCAGGCCCGGATCTGGTTTTCCGTGGTGACTCGAAAGTACGAGGCAGCCCTCTCCGAGATGCAGTTGCTTGGACAGCGGCTTGCCCAGGGAACCTTGCAGGTCGATGCGGAACAGGGGGCTGGACTGGTTGCTGCCACCGACGCCCAGTTGCTGAACCTGGTTCGCTGGTGCGGGCAACTGACAGGTTTTATGGAAGGACCTGCTGAAACCAGGTTTGCCCCGTTGGTATTTCAGCAGCACCAGCGGAGGCTTTTGCAGGGTTGGAACGAGGCGCAGGCCAAGGCATTTGAGCAGGGGCGGCAGATCGTCCTGCGGAGCTTCGCGGCTCAGCAGGCAGCGATCGTCAGGATTTCAGAGGAGGCAGATCAGCAGATCCGTGTCCGGTTACAGGAATTGGACCAACATCAAGAAAAGACGCGCAAGGATCTCAAGAGCCGGCGTGAAGAACTTAATGAAGAAACCCGGGAACTGCGTGATGTGCTGCGGGATCAACAGCAGCAATTTCGAGAGGAGGATCGCCCCCTGGCGGATGCACTGTGGCGGATCGATGGTAATTCCGGTATGGCCTGGCGCAGCAGGAGTTATCTTGTAACGGAGTTGAGTTGGCTGGAGAGTCGGTTGGCTGTTGAGGCTGATCCGATATTGCGGCAACAATTGTTTAGTGAAATTGATCGCTTAAGGAGCCAGTTGGCCTGGAACGATACGGATCTCGTATCATTGCAGAATCAATCGTGGAATGTGCAGCGTGCTCGGACGGACCTGTACTGGGAGCATCGTCGGAACCAGCAGGATGTCAATCAGCAGATCGAGGATTCCCGGGACTCGTTGGCGAGCGTGACCAGGAACGAGAAGCGTCTGGATGTGACGGTCAATCGTGAACGCCGTAAGGTGCAATCTAAAAGTCGAAAGGTTCGTGCAGCAGAAGTGCGGGCTGCGTCGCTTCAGTCGTACCTGATACTCCCGTTGGAACAGGAGAGAATCAGGCTGCTCAATTCTTTCTAGACGAGCCCTGCTGATCTGGGATCGCCGTGCTGGAATCGCGATTGGGAGCATGCTATGCTTGGCGCATTCGAACAGGAAACGATAAGGCCGTCCTGGTGATCACTGGCAGGCTTACTTGCCTGCGGCGTGATCACCTCTTTCCCGTCTTGCATGCCTGAAGTAGAGAGAGGATTCCCGATGGCGATGTCTGCGGAATTAATGGCTGCTTTTTTATTGTTCCTTGGGGCTGGGCTGGGGATGCCTCCACAACCCGTGGACCCTGTCATGGAACAGGCTGCACCAGATAATTGCCTGGTTTATCTTTCGTGGGCAGCGTCAGCGAATCCCAGGGCGGGCAGCATGAACCACCTGGAGCAGTTGCTGGCCGACGAGGAGATCCGGGATCTCAGTGCGGTATTCTGGAAACAGCTGGATGCAGTGCTCGCGAGGTTTGCAGTTCGTGACAAAACCGAGGAATCCAAGTCGCTGGCAAAACTGGTCCCGGAAGCGGCGAGGCAATTGAGCAAGGGTGCCGGGGTTGTCTACCTTGCAGATCTAAAAGTCGTTCCTGGTAGCTTGACTGTCGATGCTGGGATCATGTTGCGAACAGGAAGCGACGAGCAGCCTGGTCAGGTGCTGGATGGCCCGCGGCTCATACGTTTGATCGATCAGTTTTTTACGGCCATCGTGCGGGCTCCACCAGGCAAGGTCAAGGTCGATGGAGCGGTCTTTCAGCAAGTGTCGCTGGGTGAAGGGATTCCACCATTGACGTGGGGACTACATCGTGGCTACCTGCTGGTGGGAGTCGGGAAGTCGGCCATTGCGAATCAATTGGGACGATTTAAGACACCGGTTCCAGGTTGGCTGGAACAGGTGAAACATCAGTTGCCCGTGAAGCGGCGTTCGCTGTTAGCCTACCTGGATGGCCAGAAAACCCTTGAGGCTGTACTGGTGCCGCCAGCTGTTAAAGAGGTGGCAACCATGCTGGAAGCGACCGGGGTTGGAAAGTGCACTCACCTGGCGTCCGTTTCTGGATTTGATGGACCGGAACTGGTCACGCAGTGGGTGTTAGGTATTAACGGCAAGAAGACAGGCTTCCTGGCC